>CAMFOZ010000054.1 GCA_945971245.1 uncultured Lactobacillus sp. | reverse complement strand
TTTCCCTTTTTCAATTCAAGTTTCAGAATTTACACAAAATATTTTACGCTCTCTACCTTTTGTGTGAAGTACCTTTGTTAATAAGTTATTTTAAATTTATTTAAGCGGCTTCCGAGTCCAGACGCTTAATCCTTCCTTATGATATTGGTTGATTAACATAATTAGATACATCAAATCAAATACCAAACAAACGACGTCTAAGTAAGCAATTAATGGACTTGGATTTGTGTTCATCAATGAACCTTTGCGGACAATAAAGCCAAAAGTTACACCACCAAAGAGGTCGGTTCCTAAAAGCTTAAACAAAGCGATGTAGAATGACTGCCCCTTGATAGAGCCACGATTAATTAACATCGTAACAAAAAGGTAGCTCATTGAAACATTCATTAATGCAGCAGCGAACATTCCAGTTTGATAGTTGTTCCATGCCGGAATTGCGTAGTACGTGAAATAATAGCCACCAATGACCGCAATAATAACAATGATTTTATGCCAGCCGCTTGTGATGTTGGGGAAGAAGTATTTCATATCTTCTTTTCCGTACATGAATTCCTGAATTAATAACACAATATCAATTGCAACCCAGCAGATGCAAACAAAACGGAAAGGAGCACTAGTTTGACTAGTGTAAACAAAAGACATTATAAACTCCCAACCAATATTTAAACTCAGGGCAAGAAGTGGCATCCCAACGGCCTTGTCCTTAAATCCACGATAAAAAATGACAATATAAGTGATACACCAACATAATCCTGAAAGGCCAAACATAACCATTTCAAGCAGATTTGTCGTTGCCATGCTCATTTATAACATTCCTTCCTAAATAAGATCTTCTCTTATTTGGGCCCAAGTAATCATTAGCTAATATCTTTCTAATATCTTTATAGTAAAATGAAAAGGATGAGAAACAATACTTTTACAAGAAGTAATACAGAAGGCGTCAATTATGTACCGTATCAAGCAGGATAAACGGGTTGAAAAATCTGCTGAATTAATCGTAAATGGACTTTACCAATGTGTTCAGAAAAAGGACTTTGATAAGATCACATTTTCAGATATCTCTAAATCGTCAGGAGTAATCCGCTCAACAATTTATCGATTGTTTGACCTGCCACTGGATATTTTAAAATTTGATTTAGATCAAACCTTCCAAGAAATTATCAAGTCATTAGAAGATAACCCACATAAAAACTATCTATGTATCGTCAGCACAATTATGGATGGAACACATTGAACTATTAATGACACTTGAAGAGAGTGAAAACTTTACTTTGCTCTACGACTACGAGCAAAAATACTCTACCAGAATTAAACCTATTTTATTTCAAAACTTACCCATTGAATGTGATCAGGCTGATTATGTTGTTGGAATTGCCACATCAATATTATTTGGTCTTCTTCAGGTTTGGATTCAGCATGGTGAGAAGGAAGATGCTGTTAAATTAACTAACACACTTAAACAGAGTGTTAAAATTTTTAATCAGACTATTAATTAAATTTGATCCTAGAAATGTTATATGTATATTTCCGATTAATAGCCATAAGATAAGCAAAAGGTCATCCGCAAGCTTTAGCATTGGGATGACCTTTTGTGTTTATCGAGTTGTTTGATAACTTGTCTCCGCCTTGGAAACGTTTAGGGTTAACAAGAGGGAACCATGTCGCAATATGGTTCCCTCTCGTTGCCCACGAATGTATTATATCATAATGCTAAGTACTTATTGTACATTATTAGTTATTTTTGTACATTTAAATCATTTACAAGTATGTGGTTCTTCCTTAGCAACTAACACCCTCCTTGAGAGGACCAACTTTTTTTGTTGCCTGGGATCAAAAGAAATTATAAAGCAACAATAAATGCATAAGACGGCCATAACTACCGCTAATGCTTTTAATCCCATCTTAAAAAGCTCGCACACCATGCCCAAGTTTCTCTGAATCTCTGTTATGATAGAGTATGTGAAATCTCAACAATAGTGAGGAATCATCATGATTGGAACATATGTAAATGTTGTCGCGATCCTGGTCGGTACCACCATCGGCTGCTTACTGAAACGTGGCATCAGTAAGAAATACGAGAACGCCCTCTTTACGGTGATGGGGCTCGCCGCACTGGGGATCGGGCTCGAAAACGTCATCAATAACCTGCCAAAGAGTCACTACCCGGTACTCTTCATCGTCAGCCTGGCCCTCGGGACCCTCCTCGGAACCTGGTGGGACCTCGATACCAGGTTTGACCACCTAATCAAGCACTTCGGCGGGAAATCCCAGCTGGTCAAGGGGCTGGCCACGGGGATTCTCCTCTGCTGCATCGGGGCCCTCTCGATCGTTGGTCCCGTGATGGCCGCAGTTCGCAATGATCAGACCATGCTCTACACCAACGCGACCCTCGACCTGGTAACCACCATCGTCTTCGGGGCCAGTTTCGGCTGGGGGATGCTTCTCTGTGCTCCAGTGCTATTCTGCTGGCAGGGCGGAATATACCTGGTCGCCAAGTACCTCTCGGCGTCCTTCTTCACCGGTCCCCTGGTCACCGAGATTGCGATTGTCGGGGGCTTCTTGATCGCCTCCACCGGGCTCTCCCTGCTCAAAATCCGCGATATCAAGACCCTCAACATCTTGCCAGCCCTGCTCATTCCGATCATCTTTTTTATCTTCCGGAACCTGACGGGGCTATTCTAAAGCAAAAGCGGTGAGAACTTCTGTGCGTTCTCACCGTTTTTAATATGTTAGTATTAGAGAATAGCGAAACTTTTAAGCATCAGTTGAGCTATCAGCGTAACTTGAATTAGGATACCCCATCACAGACCCATAGCACTATTAACTTATACCATCTCATGATATAATGTAAGTATACAAAAGGCAGGCCAGTTAAAAAGACGGTGGCCTGGTTACAGCAAATCAATAAACGATCGTCCACAACTGGCCAAAGTTAACGGGACGGTCTCTTATTTTCAGCAAAATGATAAAATAAAATCTATTCGACCTTACCAAAGCGATCTTTCACTGTGGTAAGGTCTTTTTATGCTTACGCTTTGAGTTATGACTGCAAAAAATACCCCTTAGGATTTACGCTTCTATTACCGAGCATCAACCCTAAGAGGCATTACGGGGGGTAGTCGTTAAATCATTTTGTATTAGTCACCAGGTTTGTAGTCCTTATCAATAATCAGGACTGGCTTAATGGTCTTACCAGAGACTGAGTCAGCATTAGCCTGGTTAATGTCCTCAAAGTCATAGAACTTCTCGGTCTTATCGAAGTCGAACATCCCGAGCTTGTAGAATTCAATCAGCCGTGGGATATCGATCTGCGGAACAGAGTCACCCATCAAAACCCCAACGAAACTCTTGTCGTTAGCGCTCAGGTCATTCCACTGACCAACGTCAACCGTGTGCGGCGTAACGGCGATCCCGGCACAGGTACCACCCTGGGCCAAGGCATCGATTGCTTGACGGGTAACAGCTGGAATCCCCGTAGTATCAACGGTATAGTCGACACCATAGCCATTGGTCAGGCTCTTAATCTTCTCAACTGGATCTTCTTCCTTGCTGTTGATAGTCGTCGTTGCCCCGAGTTCCTTAGCCAGTTCCAGCCGTGAAGGAACAACATCAACGGCAATGACCTTAGTACAACCGGAGATCCGGCCGGCCATCATGGCAGCTAACCCAACGGCACCGGTACCAAAGACAGCAATTGTTTCACCTGGCTTTGGCTGAAGGTTGTTGAAGACGGTTCCTGAACCGGTAACGTAGCCACAGCCCAGTGGACCAACCTTCCGCAGGTCAACGTCCTTGTCCACCTTGATGGCGTTCCGTTCACTGACAACTGTGGTGGTAGTGAAGGAAGACTGGTTGAACATGTTGGCGATGTTGGTTGAGCCTTCCTTGAACTCGTAGTCACCGTCAGGACGAACACCGGACATGGAGCCCTTGGCAAAGTTCCGGCATTGACTTGGCTTACCACTCAGACACTTGTCACACTTACCATCGGACCAGTATGACATGATGATGTGGTCGCCTGGCTTGAAGTCAGTTACGTTGGTGCCGACCTTCTCAACGATCCCAGCACCTTCGTGACCAAGAATAATTGGGTAAGCAATCACAGCATCCCCATCACGAATTGCCTCATCGGAGTGGCAGATACCACTGGCAACCATATGAACTTGCAGGTCAGTTGGCCCTAAATCATGGAGCTCAACATCATCCTTAATGACAAATGGACCATTTTCTTTTTCAACAACTGCGGCTTTAATCTTCATTTTATAACCTCCAGTCAAACATCTATATCGCATGTAAGCGATTTCACTTACATGATTATACTAATTGATTAATTTTGTAATGTCAATATTATTTATAAAACGTTATAAATATGTTCGCCAATAAATCAAATAAAATATGTCAACTGTAGTTATTTTGTCTATGATTTCAAAGATTTATTTATAGTAAGTGTTACCCACTACTTGGTACTTGCACATCACATCATGCTATACGTCATTAAACAAAAAGAGCCAGCTAAATTACCGTCCCCTTTTATTGTTAACCTCAAAAGAAAACGGAGCTGAATGAAATCTAAAAATTTCATCCAACTTCGTTTCTTATTATTGACTCATATCACAGAAGCAATATGAGCTATCACAACTATATAGATCCGAAAGCTTAGTTATTTATTTCCCCAATGTTCCTGTTTGAATTGTTCACGACCACCCGCTTCTTCTGCTGCAAAGCGTTCTGGATTCTTCTTATAAAACTGCTGGTGATAGTCCTCCGCCAAGTAGAAGGGCTGGGCATCTTCAATTTGGGTAACAATTTTAGCATCACCAAACTCCCCACTCTCTGCCAGTCGTTGCTTGGAACGCTCAGCGATTTGCCGCTGCTCATCGTCCTTAACAAAGATCACCGGTCGGTAGTTATCGCCACGGTCCTGAAACTGGCCCATCGCATCCGTTGGATCAGTTTGGTGCCAATAGATAGTTACAAGGTCATCATAGGAAACGATAGCCGGATCAAAGGTGATCCGTACCGCCTCAGTGTGACCAGTAGTTCCACTTTTTACCTGTTCATAGGTGGGGTTGGCAACGTGGCCCCCAGTATAGCCCGACTCCACCTTTTCAATACCCGGATAGGTATCAAACGGCTTAACCATGCACCAGAAACAACCACCCGCGAAAATAGCAGTATCTAAACTCATAAAAATTCTTCCTTTCCTTTAGTTACGACCGAAGATTGGCCAAGCGGCAACCTGACTTCCCTTGTACGTCTTTTGAATAGCCTGTTTAGTAGCCTCCGTCTGGTAGGCAGCAACCACCTTCTTATATGTCGGGTTATTCTTATCCTTTGCCTGCACAGCAATGATGTTAACGTATGGCTTAGCCTGCTTATTAACCGGCTCTAAGTAAAGGGAGTCCTTCTTGGGTTGTAAATTAGCTGCAACTGCGTAGTTACCATTAATAATCGATGCATCAACTGAGGACAACGCCCGAGCAGTTTCCGCTGGGTCCACCTCCTTAAACTTCAGGTTTTTAGGGTTAGACGTAATATCATTGAGGGATGGCTTGATTCCACTATTCCCTTTAACCTTAATCAGTCCAGCTGATTGCAAGAGGTTCAAGCCTCTGCCCAGAGTAGTCGGTTCATTAGGAATTGCAATTGTCGCCCCGTCCGGCAGATCCTTTAGCTGTTTGTACTTTTTCGAATAGATTCCCAATGGCGAAATCACCGTATTTCCAATGCTCGTCAGATGGGCGTGCTGACTCTTATTGTAGGAGTCAAAGTAATAGCGAGTTAGGCAGGAGTGCATATCGATCTTGCCCTCCTTTAACGCTACGTCTGGTTGAACATAATCGTTAAAGGTCACGTATTTGATATTGATGTGTTCCTTCTTTAGGCGAGCACGGACATTATCCCAAACCGGCTGGGAATCTGTCCCGACTAATCCTAGCCGCACCGTTTTTGTTTCCGACTGTTGATGGCGCTGATAAGCAAAATTGCCTAAACCAGCAATTATTAATAAGGCGATGATAATTCCAATAATCCAGTTTCGACGTTGCCGCCGCTTCTTTCTTTGCATTTGCCCTTCCTCCTTATACTAAAAAAGCGCCCCGAAAAGCAGTCAATTCTGCTCTTCGGGGCGTTTAAATTTAAACGCGTTACCACCCGGATTTAACTAGGCCTCACAGCCCAATCCTCAATGAGTACAAACATACTCAGACCTGATATCGAGGTCAACCCGCACGATCGCTCATCAGCTGACTTACAACCGTGAATCGCTCCAAGACCATCTTCACTATTGCTAACTGGACGGGCTCTCACCAATCCCCGCTCTCTGGGCCAGTTAATGAACAGTTACTCATCTTTTCACAGCACTTTATAATTTGATTGCAATCATAATATAATGATCGCTCAGTAGTGTCAACCATTTTCTCTAAATTAAGCTACAATTCTTTGATCAACCCAAATGTAGCTAGCATTCCGAATACTATTCACAGTTTGCGGATGACTTACGGACTTACCTATTTATGATGCCGCAATTCTAGAGAACGTTTCATCTAAGTGGACATAGTGAACTCGACTAGTAGAAACCTGTGTTCCACCGCTTATCTCTAATCTTTGCCCTGGATAAATAAGGAGTCAGTCAAAAGCGTTGTTATATCAACGCTTTTAGCTGGCTCCTTTTGTTATTTATAGTGGCACCTGCACATTCACCTGGCGGCCATTAAAGTGGATAATCACGGCTTGCTTGGGCTGGAGGTCAACCATCATTGTCACGCCGTCGACCCGCAGGCTCCGGGGTCCGGCATAGTAAACGTCGAGTGGTCGTCGCCGCAGTCGTGCAATTGCCTGTAATAGATCTGCGGTAAACTTCTCCTGGTCGATTTGAGCTGGTAACTCACTGATCAGTTCGGCTAGTGTCATCGGTTTAGTCATAAGTAATCCCTCCTAAAATATCTACGCCTGAATATCGTGCTGGTAAGAGACCTTACTCCGACCATTAACCGAGGTCACCCGTAGCTGGTCTGGAATCTGCTCCTCCAGTTCGGTCACGTGGCTGATGATTCCGATCATCCGGTGCCCCTCGAGCTCCTGCAGGGCGCGCAGAGCATCGGCTAACGCGGTCTGGTCCAGGGATCCAAAGCCCTCATCAACAAACAGGGCATCGATGCTGATTCCCCCACTCTGCTCCTGAATGATCTGACAGAGGGCCAGCGCTAGGGCTAGTGAGGCCATGAAGCTTTCCCCACCGGAGAGGGTCCGGGCACTCCGCGTCTTACCAGCATTGTCATCATAAACATTGACTTCCAGGCCACTCCACTTCGCCCCAGCACCGTGACGATCGTTGGAAAGCTCAAACTGGTAGCGACCATTCGTTAACCGGTCAAGCTGAACATTCGCTGCGGCCAGGACTTCCTGGAAGTAGGCCTGAAGGACATACCGTTCCAGGCTAAGGTGATTTTCTGTATTACCAGTCACCACGTCGGTCAGCGTCTGAAAGGCGTTCAGCTCCTTTTCCTGCTGACCGTTCTTCTTGAGCATTTGGACGACCTTGCGCTGGGCCGTCGTTAGTTGCTTCTGCTGGGTTTCGTACTGGCCCGCAGTCCGCTGCAGTGCACTCAATTTCTCCTGCGTCTTCGCTAGCTCCGCCTGGGTCGCTGTAATATCCGGAGTCGGACGATCGGCAACCTGATCGGTCAGACGCTGAATCTGCTGGTCAGTATCATGGACCTGAGTCTGGAAGTCACGGATGGCTGCCTGCAATTTTACCAATTGAGGTAGCCGCTCCTGGGCCCGGTCCCAAAATTCCCAGCCTAGATCGGCACGATAGTCTTGAAGCTCCTTGGTCAATTGCTCATGACGTTCATCCTGCTGCTTAGTCAGGGTCGTATGATCAGCTTTAGCCGTTGTCAGGCTATTTTCCGTGACCGCCCGCTGCTGGGTAATCGTGTGGCGCTCTTGATCAGCTTCCTGCAGTTGGTCAGTAAATTCAGCAAACTGTTTTTGGAGGTCTGCCACCTGCTTTTTAACCGTGGCTTCATCCCCCATTGCTTCCGGTAACTCTGCTTGCCGGGTCGCCAGAATGGCCTGATCCTTCGTTAGTTCCTGTTGAGCCCGTTGGACAGCTGCTTCATCCTGCTTCAGTGGCTCTTCAAGATCGACCAACTGTTGCTTCAGTTTTTCAAGGGTCTCCTGCTCACGGGTAGCGGTTGTCTGCTGTTCCTGCAAATCTTGCACTGCTGCCTGAAGCTTCTGCCCATACTGGTTGATTTGCTCTTCCCAATCGTTTGGTAGCTCAATACTATCCAGCAACTGGGTAAGCTGCGTTTGGGCATCAGCAACCTGATTCTGTAAGTCGACCAGCTGAGTCTGAACCTGTTTAGTTCGCTCGGTCATTCTGCTCTGCTTATCCCGACTGGTCTGCAAGCGGTCATTAGCCGCCTGGAGCTCCTCATCAGTCACCATAACCGCCTGATCATCTACATGCGCCGGGTGCGGGTGGTCAAGTGCCCCACAGACTGGACATGGTGACCCCGGCTTGAGTCTCGTAGCCAGACGGGCAATTTGATAACGAGCATCAGCATCGTTGAGGTCGGCCAACTGTTGAGTCTGCTGTTCGACAATTACGGTCTGGTGCTTGAGTTCCGCGGTCAATTGAGCTTGTTGCTGAGTAGTCGCCTGCTGTGCTGCTTGAAGATCCTGAAGTGTCTGCCGGGCCTGTTGCAGATCAGCATAATGGCGTTGCTGCTGGTCCAGGCTCCGCTGAGTGGCTGCTAAATCACCGTGGGCTGCCAGTTGCGCGGTCACCGCCGTAATTTGCTGGTTTAGCTTAGCGGCCTGCTTCTGATCAGCATCCCGTTGCCGTTGTGCCGCAGTCAGGCGTTGTTGATCGCCTTTAGCCTGGGCCTGCAGACGGTTGAGTTCAGTAAACAACGGTAGCTTCTTGCTCAGTTCACGAGCTTGGTCATGATGCTTCTCCATCGTCGGCTGCTTGGCCACTAATTCTTGATAGTGTTGCTCGCTATCCTGAGAACGGGTATCAAGATCGCGCAGCTGGGCAGTCAATTTAGTGATTCGTTCCTGCTGATCAACCAGCTGCTGTTCACCATCCTGCCACTGGCGATATGCCACCTGGTGGTCTTGGAACCACTGCAGATCGGCCAGCTGTGCCTGCTGCTTGGTCACCACCGGCTTTTGCTCAGCTAGCTGTTTAGCCATCTGCTGGGCTTCCGCTAATTCAGTCAGCCAGTGTTGCAGGTCCTGCTCATCGTGAAGCTGCTTGGTTACCTGGTTAACCCGCGTCTGTTGCTTAGCCTCCTGCTGGGTCAGCTCAGTCAACTCCTGGCGCAGGTCTGCCAGCTGGCTTTCCACTGCGGCCAGCCACTTGTCATTACTGAGCGCCGCATCCACGGTTGTCACGTTCTCCTTTGCCGACTGGAGCTTCGTCGCCTGGTCGGCCAGCCCCCGCTTCCGTTCAGTTAACTGATCCTTCAACTGTTGCGCCCACTGTTCGTAGACACTGGTGTTAAAAAGGTCGCGGAGGAGCTCCTCCTTCGTATTACTGTCCGAATCCAGGAACTGGCGAAACTTACCCTGGGGCAGTAAGACAATCTGGCGGAACTGGTCACGGGTCAGGTTAAGGAGGTTCGTGATGAAGGTGTCAGCCTCCTTGATCTTGGTGATCTCGTGTGGTTGGTCACTCTCCAACGGATAAATCAGTTGTACGGCTTGATTATGGTCGACTGGCCGGCCCCGACGTCCGATCAGGGTCTGCTTAGGCCGCCGCATTACTTGATAGGTCTGCCCCTGGTGGACAAAGGTAAAGGTCACCTTGGTCTCCTGGTCAGGAGCGGCAAAGTCCGAGCGCAGGGCCGTTGCCGACCGCTGCTCACTGGTGGTTTTGCCAAAGAGGGCGTAACACATCGCATCAAAGATGGTGGTCTTCCCCGCCCCGGTATTACCGGCAACTAGGAACAATGACTGCTTGCCAAACTCGGTAAAGTCAATCACGGTGTGCTCATAGGGGCCAAAATTCTGCAGTTCAATTTTTAACGGTCGCATTACTTTCCCTCCCCATTGATTGCGGTCAAGGCAGCAATCGCCCACTTTGCTTGTTGGTCAGTCATGTCGTCCCCCATGGTCTGCTGGTAAAAGTCCGTCAGCAACTCCATCGGCGACTGTTTACGACGAGCCTGGGTATGATCAAGGGCGATTTGTCGCGCCTCATGGGTTCGGTGAAGGCTAACAATCTTTGGATAGTGTTCACGAAGCTTATTAAGAACATCCGGAATTCGTTCGTGATCCGTCAATTCAACATCGTAGAAGTCATCTCGTGGATACTGGGAACTATCCGCGATCAGGTCCGCAAACGCCCCCTTGATCTTATGAATATCATGGGCGGGTTTGAGGGGCACCCATTCAACCTTGAAGGGAGCGGTATCCACAATCCAGACCCCCTTCTCCTGGTTGGTCTCGGAGACTGAAAACTTCATCGGTGAACCACTGTAGCGGATTCGGTCATCGTGCAGGGCGTCCCGGTTATGAAGGTGACCGAGGGCCACGTAATCAAACGGCGCCAGGGTAGCCGTGGCGACGGCACTCAGGCCCCCCACCTCAATCAGGGTTTCCGAATCCGCCGTGCGCTCACTCCCCGCCGCAAAGAAATGAGCCACGAGGACATGGTGCTTATCGGAGCTGAAGCTCTTCTGCATTTCCTGGACAATCCGCGCCATCGCATCGTTGACGTTGTGAATCTTATTGTCCCCAAAGTAATTCCGGACGGCCTGGATGCCGAAAAACGGGAGGAGGAAGAATTCGGTGTCCGCGATCGTCACCGGGTGGAAGGCCGCTTCCAGAGTAGTATTCAGGTAGAAGGACTCCCGGGCAAACCAATCGGCCCCCGTTCCGAGCCGGATGGCCGAATCATGGTTTCCACTGATCGCCAAAAGTGGTAGGTGGTCAACCAGGTTCAGTTGGTATAGCTCCCGATTAAGTTGGTGCACTGCGGCCTCACTGGGAACGCTCCGGTCGTAGAGGTCCCCCGCGATCACCACCGCAGCAACTTTCTTCTCCCGGGCGATGCTCTCGATTTGCTTAAAAACATTCTGCTGATCATCTAGTAGGTCAAAGCCATTTAAATTCTTGCCAACGTGCCAATCGGCAGTGTGCAGAAAACGCATTTTAATTCCTCCGCTTCTCAGTTTTGTCTCTATTATAATAGATACGTGAATTTTCCCCAACGAAAACAAAAACAGGGATAGACAAAACGTCTATCCCTGTTTTCACAGAGGGCGGTATGTGGGATTTGAACCCACGCGTGCCGGACCCACAAACCGGTGTGTTAACCAAACTTCACCAATACCGCCAACATATTCAGTTCAGGCAAAATCAATTGCCAATGGAGAATAACGGAATCGAACCGATGACCTCCTGCTTGCAAAGCAGGTGCTC
>CAMFOZ010000053.1 GCA_945971245.1 uncultured Lactobacillus sp. | reverse complement strand
ATTCATGGGATTTCTAGTTTCTTTGAGTCCCCGAATCCAGCCTTTAAGACGCCAATTGCGGTGATCTCCTTCGTTGTCTATGCCATCTTCGCCTATAGCGGAATGGAAAACCTTGGTGGGGTCACCGACAGCATGAAGGATCCGGAACACACCTTCCCGCGGGGACTGGTGATCGGGTCGCTCTTGACGATCGGGAGTTACGTCCTGATGATTCTGATGACTGGTTTCACGGTCAACTATGATCATGTGATTGCTCGGCCAAGCGTTAACTTAGGGAATGTTACCTATGTTGTTTTCGATCGTCTCGGTTACATGATGGGGGCTTCCCTAGGCTTCAGTCACGGGGTAAACCTGATCCTGGGTGATATCTTCACCCGGATGATTGCTCTGGCTGGTCTGATGGGGATGCTCGGGGCCATGTTCCTGCTGGTATACTCACCGATCAAGTCCTTCATCATGGGGGCTAATCCAAAGCTGTGGCCTGCCCGGGTTACTAAGTTGAACAAACACGGGATGCCCGCCTTTGCCATGTGGATGCAAGCGATCTTCGTCTGCTGCATCATCTTCCTGATCTCATTCGGGGGATCCGCAGCGAGCGCCTTCTACCAGATTCTGACCGACATGGTAAATGTTTCCGCCTGTGCGCCATACATCTTCCTGGTCGGAGCCTTCCCAATCTTCCAGAAGAAGCAGATTCCACACGATTTTGTGGTCTTCAAGAATCGTTTCTGGACAAATATCCTGGTGGTCTTCGTTGAGATCATTGTTTGTCTCGGAATCATCTTTACCTGCATCCAGCCAATCCTGGATCACGACCTGCAGACCGCCTTCTGGACGGCATTTGGGCCAATCTTCTTTGGAATTGTGGCCTGGCTCTTCTACCGGCATGCGGTTAGAAAGCACCACTTGAACCTGTAGATTTAAAAATAAAAATGGGATCATGACAAAGTTGATTTTGTCGTGATCTCATTTTGTGTCTATGCGTTAAATTGCTTAACCCGCTGGTGAACCAGGATGGAAGCAATGATACATACCAGGAACTCCGTGACGGGCACCGCTGCCCAGACACCGTTGATTCCGACCAGGGCAGCGAGGATTAGGATAGCCGGTAGGAGAATAACATATCCCCGTAAGATGGAGAGAGTGAAAGAAGCGCGGGCCGCATTCGTCGCCGTTAGGAACAGGATAAACAGGAGGTTGAGGGCGCTGAAGAAGGCACTGGTGAAGTAGATCGGCAGTCCTACCCGGGCGTAGTGAACCAGCTGGACAGAGTGGGCTGTGTTGAAGGCACTGATGATGGGAAGCTTGAAGACCAGCAGAATGATGAAGCTGATCGTTGCCAACAACAGGGTGATGACCATCCCCGTCTTAAGGGCCGTCCTGACGCTGGCAAAGTGTTTTTGCCCGTATTCCCGGCTGGCGATCGGCTGAACTCCTAGGGCGACCCCATTGGCGATTGCCAGCACCACAATAGCGATATTAGAGATCACTCCGTAGGCCGCTACCGCGTAGTTATCGGCGAGCTGCAGGAGGACATGGTTGAAGAAGTAAATGCTGACTCCGGTACTGAGTTCGTTAAGGGCCGCGGCAACCCCTAGCTTAGCTGAACGCCCGAGATTAACTAACCGTGGACGTGACCAGTGCAGCTGGAGTTGCCGCTTGGCAAAGTGCCGGTGGTGGGAGAGGACGATGAGGCTGATGAGGGGTGAGAAGAGGACAGCTAGGGCAGCCCCTTCCATCTTGAGCCCGCAACCGAAGATGAAGAACCAGTCAATCAAGATGACAGAGAGGGTCTCCGTCAGGGTCGCCCGCATCGTCAGCGTTGGATTACCATCATTCCGGACAAAGTTGATGGTGATGTAGTTGCACATGTACAGGGGCCCAGACCAGGCACAGATTCGCAGGTAGGTGATTGCCATCTGCCGGGTCTGGTCATCGGCGCCGAGAAAGTTCACGACCGGAGTTGCAAAGACGTTGAGCAGGACCGCCAGGACAATCCCCAGTCCCGCCGCAAAGATGATCAGTTGGCTATACAGGTCCTTGACCCGCTCAGGATGAAGAACCTTGTTGAGTGAGAAGATGGTGGCCCCACCGACGCCGAGCAGGAGGCCGACGCCGTTGAAGACGTTGAAGAGGGGGAGCACCAGATTGAGGGTGGTCAGCCCCAGTGCCCCGGAAGCAATTGAGATGAAGAGGGTGTCGATGATGACGTAGAGGGACATCCCCATGGTGGCGATGACGTTCCGGACGACATAGTGCCGCACCTCGTGTTTGATTGCTTGTGTCGAATTCATATTATTCCTCCAATTGGTCCTCATCCCCCGCTTGCGGACGCCTGTTTGAGGAACCGTGATTTTATGGCAAAACCCGGCGATTCTGCAACCCTTATTTCCTCTATCCTATCAGATTTTAACTTAGCTTTCACAGCATGACAGTTAGATAATTACTCCGTTACAGTGGTCGAGCTCGTGCTGGATAATCTCAGCAGCGAAGTCCGTCAGGGATAACTCCTGCCGTTGCCACTGCTGGTTATAGAATCGGACGGTGATCTTCTTGAAGCGTTTCGTTGGTCGCTGACCAGTTAAGGAGAGACATCCTTCCTCTGTCTGGTAGGGCTGGCTTTGGCTGGTTAGCTGGGGGTTGAACATTACCACGGGAATCGGCCCAAGCTGGGCAATGATCACCCGCTTGTGACTACCGATCATGTTGGCGGCCATCCCGACACAGTGGTCTTGGTGAGCCGCCAGGGTATCCCGGAGGTCCGTGGCCAGGGGAAGGTCTGCCCTGGTGGCGGGGACGGATGGCTGACGAAGTTGCGCGACATCGGTAACAATTTGCTTGATCATTTTTATATCCTCCTTGGGTTTTGTTTGAAATAAATGTGGGGCTGTGACATAAGTCCTTCTATATAGAGCAAAAGCGAACAGCGCGGTACACAAATGAGGTCCAAAGCCCGGCAAAAGCCGAACTCTGGACCTCTATTTGTGCTCGCGGGGGCTCGAAAACGAAGTCGTAAACGACTTCTGTCTCGCTCCCACTAGTTATTATTTAAGAACTACTTATTATTTGACTTATGGTGTTGCTGCTTACCGGCATTCCGTTGCCGATTATGTTGTGCCATTTCCTTAGCCGGGTTTGGCTTCTTGAGCTGGTCGATGGCGTCAGCGGTGCTAGTTGAAGTAGTGCTTGGCGTGACCGGAGCAGCCGGCTTCTTAACCGGGTGTTTCTTGGCCTCTTCGGCAATCTGCTTACGAATTCGTGGCCGGTAGGCGTTGACCATCAGGGTTTGCAGAATGGCGAAGAGCCCACCGATGAAGAAGTAGAGCCCCAGGCCGGCGGAGGAAGTCAGTGAGATGAAGAAGGTCATGAATGGACTCATCCAAATGGCCATCTTCATCTGTTTCTTCTGTTCTTCCGGTACACCAACCAGACCAAGGTAGCTCTGGACGGCGTAAGCAATGAAGGACAGGATGGCAAAGAGAATGCTTGGCTTCCCTAATGCGATCCCGAAGAAGGTGGCGTGGTAGAGGTCCGGTGAGTAACGGATGGCGGCGTAGAGGGCAGCGAAGACTGGCAGCTGAATCAACAGCGGCAGGCAGCCGATTCCCCCGGTCAGGCTGATGTTGTTGTCCCGGTAGAGGGCCATCATCTGTTGACCGACAGCAGCTTGTTCCTCCGGTGTCTTGGCAGCCCGCTGCTTAGCGGACAGTTCCTTGATCAGCGGTTGGATCTGGGCCATCTTTTCCTGGGTGACGGTTGATCTCTTCATCTGTGAGAACATCACTGGCAATAGGATCGTCCGGACGATCACCACGATCACGATGATGGCCCAGCCGTAGTTGTTTCCCATGTAGCCAGCCAGCCATTCCATCAGGTGCTGCATCGGCTTAGCCATGTAGTCATATACAAAGCCATAGGGCCGGCCGCTCTTGGTGGTCCGGACACATCCGCTCAGCAGCAGGAGCATCGTCGTCATCAGACCGACGACTGTAAGGCGTTTATGTTTCATACGGTTTCTAATTCTCCCTTGTTTTAATTATTTTCAATTTGATATGGATAAACAGTACATATCTTACTCTAAAGTGGGCTGAAAAGCCACCCGGAGCATGAGCATAAATTAGCGCCGGATGGTGAATTGGTCCCCGTAATCAGTAATTGATCCTGCTGTTTGTTGAATGTGGTCGACAATGGCGTAGGAAGTCGGACCCTGGGCAAGGCGGTGGATGAAGCGGTCGACTATTTCCTTTGGCCCCTGGATCTCAACGTAGACCGTCCCGTCGATTTGGTTCCGGACAAACCCACTGAGCCCCAACCGTTGGGCGAGCTTTAGGGTTCCCCAGCGAAAGCCGACTCCCTGAACCCGGCCTGTAATCGTTAGTTGGACGTTAATCAAGAGTAGTCCCTCCCTTAATAAAAAATTATAAAAGCCGTTGATTAGTTAAAGATATTGTACACCCATAACATGGTATAATTATCTTAAGAGGAAGGGTAGTTTAACTTATGGAAGAATTAACATCAATTCACAATCAACACGTTAAGGACTGGAAGAAACTCCAGACCAAGAAGTTTCGCAAGCAGACCGGCTACTATCTTTTAGATGGTTGGCACCTGGTCAACGAGGCCCTGCAGGCCGGGGTGACGATTCACCAACTGATCGGAACTAGTGAACAGCTGGATCAGCACCAGGACCTGTTCGATCACGCGGCAGAGGTTTATGCTGTGACGGAAGAGATCATGAAGCACATCACCGATACCGTTACGCCGCAAGGGATTGCGGCTGTCGTTGACCTGCCAGATGCCCACCGGGTTCCCCAGCATCCACTGACTGGTGCCTGGTTGTTCCTTGATCGGGTTCAGGATCCGGGTAATGTGGGGACCATGGTCCGTACGGCAGACGCCGCTGGCTTCACCGGTGTTGTCGTTGGGCATCGTTCTGCCGACCTTTTTGGCCCCAAGGTTGTTCGCTCCATGCAGGGAAGCCAGTTTCACCTTCAACTCTTTGAGGGTGATCTGCGGAAGTGGATTGCGGACTTCAAAGCGAACGGAGCACCGGTTTACGGTACCCAGTTGAATCCGCAAGCAAAGAACTTCCGCGATGTTCATCCAGGAAAGACCTTTGCCCTGATTATGGGTAATGAGGGTCAGGGGATGAGTGACGAATTACTTGCCCAAACCACTGACAACCTCTATATCCCAATGCGGGGTGAGGCAGAGTCATTGAACGTGGCTATTTCAGCAGGAATCCTCATGTTCCAACTGAACCAGTAAGATTACTTACTTTTGATAAGACAAAATAATTTATTTTTGGCCAGCCATCATGTATGATGGTAATAGCCAATAGAAAAGGGGTATTACATGAAATCAAAGAATGAGTGGCGCAACGATCAAGAATACGTCTCAATCGTTTCTGACCTGCTGGCTCAGCCTGCCGTCAAGAAGCTCGCTAACTATACCCAGCATCATCATTCAAATCGTTTGCAACATTCAATTGCGGTTTCT
The DNA here is from genome assembly GCA_945971245.1 of uncultured Lactobacillus sp. Lineage (GTDB taxonomy): Bacteria > Bacillota > Bacilli > Lactobacillales > Lactobacillaceae > Limosilactobacillus. The sequence continues at coordinate 6,253 of CAMFOZ010000053.1, read as the reverse complement.
TACGATAGCTACAGGATTGCTAAGCGTTTCCACCTTGACTACCGGAGTGTTGCTCGGGCCGGGTTACTCCATGACCTGTTCTACTATGATTGGCGGACGACCAAGTTTGATCTTGGTACCCACGCCTTCATTCATCCACGGGTTGCCCTGCGGAATGCGGAGAAGATCACCCCGTTAAATAAGATGGAAAAAGACATTATCCTGAAGCACATGTTTGGGGCGACGCTCGCTGTGCCTCGGTACCCAGAAAGCTTAATTGTTTCATTGGTTGACGATTTTGAAGCAGAACACGAATTCTTTAGTCCGATGCGGGCCAAGCTTCGTCGCCGGATTAAGAAGCGTCGGATGCGGACTATTTGGTAGGAAGGAGACATCATATGCAACACGAAGCGAATACACCGGTTGCGGATGGTGGTTGTCAATTATGTCCCAAGTTCACTCAAACCTTTATGATGTTAGGCAAAAAGTGGAATGGCTTGATTATTGAAGTCTTACTGGAGAGTGACACCTTACGATTTAAGGACATTGCCAACAGCGTTAGCAAGTGCAGTGACCGGGTTCTTTGCGAACGACTGAAGGAACTCGAGGATGACCAGATCATCGTGCGGAACACCTATCCGGGATCCAGTCGAGTTGACTATTCATTGACGACGCGGGGACGCGAGTTAGCACCAGTGATGAAGGAAGTTCATGCATGGAGCGATAAGTGGTGCTAATTGGGGCTTGACCAATCCCTGTCGAGTCATTAGAATACTTAGTATAGTTAAAAGCGATGACGGAAACTAGTAACCGGCAATGGTTGTCAGAGAGCCACCAAGATTCTGTGAGCGGTGGCCAGCTTGTCCCGGTGAATTTCATTTCCCGAGCCGATATGTAATGGTATTCCGGTCGATCACCGTTATTGATCAACTAAGTGTATAGGCAGCTGCCTATAAACTAGGGTGGTACCGCGAAGCTTCGTCCCTATGGGGATGAGGCTTTTTTTATTTGAACAAAGGAGTTGAAAGCATGGGATTAAAAGAGAAGCTTGCTGACCTGCGCCAGCAAGGATTACAAGAGATTGAAAACTCATCAGACCTCAAGCGGATTAATGAGATTCGCGTTAAGATGCTAGGGAAGAAGGGCCCGATCACCAATGTTTTACGGGGGATGCGGGACATTAGCGCCGAGGAACGGCCAAAAGTTGGTCAGTTTGCCAACAAGGTTCGTGACGACCTGACAGCAGCCATTGAAGAAAAGCGGGCGGCCTTGGAACAAGCCGCCTTAGACGCTGAACTCCAAGCAGAAACGGTCGATGTTACCCTGCCTGGTAGCCCAGTGGCCCAGGGTCAGCCGCACGTTATCCAACAGATCATTGACCAAGTGGTTGACCTCTTCGTCTCCATGGGTTACGAAGTTGCCGTGGGGGATGAAGTTGAACAGGAAGTTTACAACTTTGAAAAGCTGAACCTGCCTAAGGACCACCCCGCTCGTGATATGCAGGATACCTTCTACGTTACCCCATCTGTCCTGATGCGGACGCAGACTTCACCAATGCAGGCCCGGATGCTGGAAAAGCACGACTTCAGCCAGGGTCCACTGAAGATGATCTCCCCAGGTAAGGTTTACCGTCGTGATACCGATGATGCAACCCATAGTCACCAGTTCAACCAGATTGAAGGGATGGTTGTTGGTAAGCACATCACCATGGCTGACTTGAAGGGAACCCTGAAGGTCGTTGCCCAATCCCTTTTCGGTGACAAGCTGGATGTCCGTCTGCGGCCAAGCTACTTCCCATTCACGGAACCATCCGTTGAGGCCGATATTACCTGCTTCAACTGCATGGGTAAGGGGTGTGCGATCTGCAAGCACACCGGTTGGATCGAAGTTCTCGGTGCCGGCATGGTACACCCAAACGTTTTGAAGATGTCCGGCGTTGACCCTGAAGAATACGGCGGCTTTGCCTTCGGACTGGGCCCAGATCGGTTCGCAATGTTGAAGTACGGGGTTGACGATATCCGGAACTTCTACCAAAACGATGTACGGTTCTTAAATCAATTCGACGAGAAAGGATAATGTAAGATGAAAGTATCATACCAATGGTTAAAGGAATACCTCGACCTGGACGTTGAGCCACGCGAGCTTGCAGAAAAAATTGCCCGGACGTCGGTTGATATTAACGACGTCTACAAGATGGATGACGGTTTGAAGAAGATTGTTGTCGGTGAGGTGCTGAGTGTCGAAGAACACCCGAACTCCGATCACTTGCACATCTGCCAGGTTGATGTCGGTGAAGATGACCCCATCCAGGTAGTCTGTGGGGCTCCCAATGTCCAAGCTGACAAGAAGGTTATTGTGGCCTTAAGCGGTGCCCGGATTGCGGACAACGTCAAGATTAAGCGGGGCAAGATCCGGGGCGTAGAGTCCAACGGAATGCTCTGTGCCCTCCAGGAAATCGGCTTCAGTGATAAGATCGCACCAAAGGATTACGAAGCGGGAATCTACTTCTTGCCAGATGACGCCAAGGTCGGCGAACCAGTCTTTGGTTACCTGGGTATGGATGACCCAATTATCGATACAGATGTTACCCCTAACCGTGGTGACATGCTGAGTATGTACGGGAACGTCAACGATATTGCGGCCTTCTACAACTTGAAACCCCACTTCAAGGAACTTTCAGTTGAGGAAAACGGTGAACAGGCTACCAGCGAACTGGTTAGTGCCCAGATTGATGATGAAAAGATTGCCCCAACCTACAAGTTGCGGGTTATCAAGGGCGTCAAGATCGCTGATAGTCCGCTGTGGATGCAGATCCGTCTGTGGAATGCCGGAATCCGGCCAGTCAACAATGTAGTTGATGTTACCAACTACATCCTGCTGAAGTATGGTCAACCACTGCACAGCTATGACTATGACCAGCTGCCTGGTCATGACTTCGGTGTCCGCCACGCCAACGAAGGTGAAAAGTTTACGACCCTGGATGGGGATGAACAGACTCTGAAGGCCAACGATATCTTGGTAACGGTTGACGGTCAGCCAGTGGCCCTTGCCGGCACGATGGGCGGGGAAGGCACTGCCGTTTCTGACCAGACGACCACGGTAGCCCTGGAAGCGGCAATCTTTGACCCAGTGATGGTTCGTAAGCAAGCCCGGCGCTTGGACCTGCACAGTGAATCCTCAATGCGGTTCGAACGGGGGATCAACCCGGCAACCGTTGAAACAGCTCTGAACGAGGCCGCTGAATTGATTAAGGAACTGGCGGGTGGCCAGGTAACTAAGGGCATCGTTACGGGGAGCGAAAAGCCAGCCGTTGATAAGCAGATCACCCTGTCCCTTAACAAGATCAACCACGTCCTGGGAACGGACCTGAAGATGGCGGATGTTGAAGACGTCTTCAAACGCCTCAACTTCGCCTACCAGGTAAACGGTGATGATCAGATTGACGTCACGGTTCCAGCCCGGCGTTGGGATATCTTCGTTGCTGCAGACCTCTATGAGGAAATTGCTCGGATCTACGGTTACGATAACCTGCCAGAGACCCTGCCAGTGATGACCCGGAACCGTGGTGGCTTGACCGCCCGGCAACGGTTCATCCGGGCTAGCCGGCATGACCTTGAGGGGATGGGCCTGACGCAAGCAATCAGTTACTCCCTGACGACGGTGGACAAGGCTAAGCAGTTCCAGATTGACCCCGTAGCCGAACCAATGAAGCTGGACTTCCCAATGAGTTCCGACCACGTGGCCACGCGGATGAGCATCATCAGCGGTCTGCTGTTGGACATTGCCTACAACGTTTCCCGGAACGTTAATAATGTGGCCCTCTACGAAGAAGGGCGGGTCTTCCTGCCAAAGGGTGGCGAGCGTCCAGAGGAACAGGAACACCTTGCTGGAGCCATTACTGGTCAGATGCTGGCCAACGACTGGCACACTGAAGACCGTCCAGTTGACTTCTTCCAGGTCAAGGGAATCATTGAACGCTACCTTCACAACATGGGGCTGGCCGGTAAGGTAACCTACGTTGTTGATCAGTCACGCAAGGAGATGCACCCCGGCCGGACCGCTAACATTATGCTGGACGGCCAGTTAATCGGGTTCCTCGGCCAGGTTCACCCAAGCACGGCCAAGGCTTACAAGATTCCAGAAACGTACGTCTTCGAGCTTAACCTTGAGGAACTGATTGCAGCACCAAAGGTTGACAATGAGTACCACCCAATCAGCAAGTATCCATCCATCACCCGGGACATTGCCCTCTTGGTTGACAATGACGTCACTAACGAGATGGTCATGGACGTCATTAACAAGCGCGGTGGTGCCTTCTTGAAGAACGTTCACCTCTTTGACGTCTACAGTGGCATGCACCTGCCAAACGGTAAGAAGTCACTGGCCTACACCCTGACTTACCAGGACGACCATGATACGCTGACTGAAGATCAGGTTAACGCCGCCTTCAACAAGGTTACTAAGGCCTTGCAGGATAACCTGTCTGCTGAAATTCGTTAAAAACAAAAATAATGTGAGACTTGCCACAGTGCAGTCCCACATTATTTATATTTATGAAGGTTAAAAATTGAATAACGATCAATTAAAGCGCCAGAATCGGCTGGTCGTTCTCCTAATTGTGGTGATTGTCATCGCCGGCCTGGCTATCCACCAGTACTTCAATTATTCACTGCAGCCAGTCGATTCCAGTAGCCAGCAGCGGGTGACGGTGGTAATTCCGACCGGGGCCACCGATCATCGAGTTGCTAAGATAATGAAGGAGCACCGCCTGGTTCGTAGTCAGTTTGTCTTTTATTATTACCTCCAGACGCACAAGACCCATGGTGTTAAGGCGGGAAAATTTCACCTGACCAGGTCAGCGACGGTTCCCGAGCTGGCGGGAATTCTCCAGCAGAACCGGGCCGCAAAGAAGCGGTAGGGGATTGCCGTGACCGGCAGAGTGCTATATACTATTTTAGATTAACTTATATTTAGAGGAGCAGAAATTTAGACAATGAGTACAAAAGAACAGCGGCGGCCAATTATCATCGGTGTTACTGGTGGTTCGGGTAGTGGAAAGACCACGGTCAGCAAGGCGATCTACAACCAGTTGCATGGCCAGGCCATCCAGATTATCACCCAGGATACTTACTACAATGACCAGTCATCAATGACCATGGCTGAACGGAAGGCCGTCAACTATGACCACCCCCTGGCCTTTGACACGGATCTGCTGATCAAGCAGCTGACTGACCTGCGGAATAACAAGGCGATCGAGATGCCGGTGTACGACTACACCCAGTACACCCGGTCTGCTGAGACGGTCCATGTCGAACCCCAGGATGTCATCATCTTGGAAGGAATCCTGATCTTAGATGACGAACGCCTGCGGGACCTGATGGACATCAAGGTCTACGTTGATACTGACGATGATATTCGGATCATTCGGCGGATCAAGCGGGACATGGCTGAACGGGGTCGGACCCTGGATTCAGTGATCAATCAGTACCTGGCAACCGTTAAGCCAATGTACCACCAGTTTGTGGAACCGACGAAGCGTTACGCTGACATCATCGTTCCCGAGGGTGGTGAAAACCGGGTGGCCATTGATATCCTGACGACTAAGGTTCGCGATATTTTGGTTAAGCGGGGCCACACCTTACAATAGAGTTTACAAACACCTAGTAGAATGGTAATGTAGCCACTGGATAAAATTTGAGGAGTGAATTAGATATGGCTGAAGAAAAAGAATTTCCAATGACCCTTGAAGGGAAGAAGAAGCTGGAAGAAGAACTTGAAAACTACAAGATGAAGCGTCGTCCAGAAGTTATCAAGCGAATTAAGATCGCCCGGAGTTACGGGGACCTTTCTGAAAACTCAGAATACGAGTCTGCTAAGGACGAACAGGCAATGGTTGAAGGTAAGATCGCCCAAATCGAAAACATGCTGCAATACGCAGTGATCATTGACAACGAAGACGTTGCTAAGGATGAAGTTTCCATGGGTCGGGAAGTTACGATCAAGGAACTCCCTGACGAAGAACCAGAAACCTACTCCATCGTCGGTGAATCCGAATCCGACCCAATCAACGGTAAGATCTCCAACGAATCACCAATGGCTAAGGGGCTGCTTGGCCACAAGATCGGTGAAGAGGTCAACATCGACATCCCAAGTGGTACGATGAAGGTTAAGATCTTAGACGTTAAGTAAGCTTAATCAAGCTGCGGTAAAGTTAGTTTTGGGTATCTGTCAACTGGTATTGATGGATGCCGACACCTCCCACTTAAATGTGAGA
>CAMFOZ010000052.1 GCA_945971245.1 uncultured Lactobacillus sp. | reverse complement strand
TGACGATGTACGAGAGTCAACTGAGCGATGTTGACCGGCTGATTAAGCAAACCTTACAGCAGACGGACTTGATTAGCAGTCCTCATGAGACGAAGACAGCGTCACAGCCAGGACAACAACCACGGCAAGAACAGTGGAGAAATGCTCCTGCACGGCGCGAAACAACCAACCATAATGAACAACGGCCGGTGGAAAAGAAACCGGCCCGCGCAAAGAAGAATAAGAGCCACTCGCTTGGCAATCGCTTTAAGAGTATGTTTAACAACTTATTCGATTAATTTTCACGGAGGAACAGCTGTATGGACAACGAAACAAACACAATGGAAAATGAATTTGCTGGCGCAAAAATTAAGGTAATTGGTGTCGGCGGTGGTGGCGGTAACGCCGTCAACCGAATGATCAACGAAAAGGTCCAAGGGGTTGACTTTATTGTTGCTAATACCGACCTGCAGGCCCTGAACGCTTCAAAGGCACAAACGAAAATTCAATTAGGCCCTAAGTTGACTAAGGGACTCGGTGCCGGCTCCAACCCAGAAGTTGGTGATAAGGCTGCCCAGGAAAGTGAAGAACAGATTCAAAAGGCTCTGGAAGGGGCTGACATGGTCTTCATCACTGCCGGAATGGGCGGTGGTACTGGGACTGGTGCTGCTCCAGTAATCGCTAAGATTGCTAAGGACAGCGGTGCTCTGACCGTGGGGGTTGTTACCCGGCCATTCTCCTTTGAAGGACCACGGCGGGCCAAGTTCGCCACGGAAGGTCTTGAGGAACTCAAGTCCAATGTTGATACCCTGATCATTGTTGCCAACAACCGGTTGCTGGAAATGATCGATAAGAAGACCCCGATGATGGAAGCCTTCAAGGAGGCCGATAACGTCCTGCGTCAGGGTGTTCAAGGGATCTCAGATCTGATCGTTACCCCAGGGTACATCAACCTTGACTTTGCCGATATTAAGACCTTGATGTCTAACCAAGGGGCTGCCCTGATGGGGGTTGGTAACTCCACCGGTGAGAACCGGGCTACTGAAGCTACCAAGAAAGCCATCTCCTCACCACTGCTGGAAGTTTCCATCAATGGTGCTCAGCACGTGCTGATGGACATTACCGGTGGTAAGGATCTGTCCATGTTTGAAGCTCAGGAAGCTTCTGACGTTATTCGGCAGGCTGCTGGAACTGATGTCGACATTGCCTTTGGTATGTCCCTGAACGAAAAGATGGGTGACGAAGTTCGGGTAACTGTAATCGCCACGGGGATTGATAAGAAGAAGGCCGCTAACAGCAGCCAGCCGCAACCCCAATCTCAACCACGGGTAAATATGGTCCAGAGCAATGCTCCACAAAGTGCGGCTCAGACTCAGCCAACGGAACCAGCTAAGGACCCATTCGATAACTGGAGTGACCCAACTGCCGGTAATACTACACCGCAACCGGAGAATTCAACGACTAATAACGATTTTTCTCACGTTTCTAAGCCGGAATTCAACGTTTTCAATGATGATACTGCTAGTTCTGATGATAGTGATGACGACAACCTGTCGACCCCACCTTTCTTTAAGAACCGGCGTAAATAAGCTTAACGGGGGCGATTTAATTGCACCCGTTTTAGTATATTCTGTGGATTAAAGGAGGGAACTAAGATGGCATCAAATCTTTTTAAGAGTCTGTTTGGCGATGATGATGTCGCCCAGGACGAATATTATGATGGTGAAGCACCAGTTCAGCAACCGGAGCGGCGTAATAACGTCGTCTCTATTCAACAGGCTAAGCAAGAAAAACGGCTTAGCCAGATTGCCCTGTATGAGCCACGACTGTATGCCGACGTTCGCCAGATTGCGACCCAGTTGCTCAAGGGCCAGGCAGTGATCGTTAATTTCACGCAAATGGATGATAAAAACGCCAAACGGGTTGTCGACTTCTTAAACGGGGCAACCTTTGCGATTGATGGTGGTATTAAGCGGATCGGTAAGGAGATCTTCTTGTGCACACCGAAGAACTACGAGGTTTCCGGGAACCTGTCTGATGGGATGAAGATGGATAACGGGAACTTACCAAATTAAGGAGCGAATTTAATTATATGTTTGCATATTTAATCTGGTGCCTGAACTGGCTGATTAACGCCTATATCTTGTTGATTGTGGTGTGGTGTTTGTTGTCATGGTTCCCGATTTCCCGGGGGACCCGCCTAGGCGAGATTATTAACCGCCTGGTCGAGCCCTACATGCACTGGTTTGACTTCATTCCACCACTGGGCGGGATCAGCTTTTCACCTGTGGTGGCAATCATCGTCTTGTACCTGGTGCAAGATGGGCTGGCCTTTTTGGCACATCTGGTTTAGTAGGTAATTGTAATCGTGGATAATGAAAACATTAAGCAACATTTTCGTCCGGAAGAGGCACCGCTGATTGATCAGATTAATGACTGGGTAGCGACTGCAGCAGGACAATACCGGCCCGTCCTGACCTCCTTTTTGAACCCGCGACAGCGCTATATTGCGCAGACCATTGCCAACCGTAATGACGAGATTAAGGTTGCGAGTGAGGGTGGTTGGCCTGCTGCAGAGATGCAGCGCTTACTCTTCTATCCGACCTATTACCAACCCACGGCGGCTGACTTTGATCTGCAGCTTTTGACTATCGATTATCCGACCAAGTTCGCCGAGCTTCATCATCGACAGATCATGGGAACCCTGATTGGTGAGGGACTTACCCGTGAATCGTTCGGCGATATCATTACCGATGGTCAGCATTGGCAAGTTATAGTGACTAAGGAGATGGCTCAGTTCTTACGGCGTGAGGTTCAACACGTTGGTAAGGTCAAGGTGAAGTGGTTACCAAGCGACCTGACGATGGCCCTCACCCCGTTAGAGGATTGGGAGCAACTGACGACGACCGTTTCCTCGTGCCGCCTCGATGCCATCGTGGCCGCCGGCTTTAACTATTCTCGGAACCGGGCTAAACAGCTGATCGAGCGGGGACTAGTCCGGTTGAACTGGGAAGTGGTGGACCGGCCAGACTACCCAATTGTTGAGCATGACCTCTTGTCGGTCCGGCATGCGGGAAGACTACGGATTGATGAAATTGGTGGCAAGACGAGGAAACAAAAGGACAGGATCAGCATGTCCATTGTTCGAGCATAATTTGAATTTGGAGGAAATAAAATGGGGTTAACAATTGATCAAATCAACAATCAGGATTTTTCTACTAAGATGCGGGGATACAATCAAGATGAGGTCAAGGCCTTTATCCAAGAAGTTTCGCAAACAGTGCAGGAACTGACCGAAAAGAACAATGCCCTGCAGGAAACCGTCAAGGCGGATGAAGAAAAGCTGAAGTACTTTACCGAATTGAAGGATTCCTTGAACAAGTCAATCCTGGTTGCCCAAGAAGCCGCTGACAAGGTGAAGACGAATGCTAAGCGTGAGGCGGACATCATGATCCGAGAAGCGCAGAAGCAAGCAACGGACATCGTTTCTGAGGCCAACGAGAAGTCTAACCAAGTTATCGAGACGAGTGCGGAAGATACCCGCAAGTTGACGACGGAAACCAATGATCTGAAGAAGCAGACACGGATTTTCCGGCAGCGCCTCCAGGTAATGCTTGAATCACAACTCGAAGTCGTTAAGAGTGATGAATGGGATAAGCTGCTTGCCACCGATAGTACCGATAAGTACGATGAAATTCAGAAGATCTTGGGAGCATCGCTTGACAAGCATTCCGACGACAGTGTAGAATCATCAACAACTAGTTCAAATGCCACCGTAACGACCAGTGAAATGGCCGCTGACCAACCCGCTGTTGAGGCTACTGATACGGATGTCCAGACACCAGTAGCCGATGGCAATACTGCCACAACGGACGCCGGACAGACCGTGGTTGTCTTCCCCGACGATGATGGTTCAGCTAATAATTAGGTCGGTGTTTGAATTCAAGGCGCTTCAATAAAAAACGTTGAGGAGAATTGCAATCGCAATGTTTAAGTTCAGCGAGCCAATGGGTGGTGAAAGATTGGCACTTAACTGTGATGGCTGATCATCTCCGAGTAACGAGGTGAAGGCAGTAGCCTCGTTCGGTTCATTACCGTTACCCAATGATTTGAGGAGGTCAATTCTGACCTTGAATCTGGGTGGTACCACGTTTAGCTTCGTCCCAATTGGGATGGGGCTTTTTTTATTAAGGCGACCAATTTGCATAACAGAAAGGGGTAATTGCGATGCGTGTGAAAGACACACTGAACATCGGCCGGACCAAGTTCCCAATGCGCGGGAAGTTGCCGGTTACTGAGGCCCAACGTGAAAAGCTTTGGGAAGAAAATAAGGTTTATCAATTACGGCAAAAGTTAAATGAGGGCAAACCAACTTTTGTTCTCCATGATGGCCCTCCATACGCCAACGGGAACATTCACATTGGCCACGCCATGAACAAGATTTCCAAGGACTTTATCATTCGTTACAAGTCCATGACCGGTTACCGGGCACCATACGTTCCCGGCTGGGATACTCACGGTCTGCCAATTGAACACCAACTGACCAAGTCCGGTTACGACCGGAAGAAGATGACTACCTCCGAGTTCCGGGACCTCTGCCGGAAGTACGCTCTGGAACAGGTCGACAAGCAGCGGACGGACTTCAAGCGTTTAGGGGTCAGCGGTGAATGGGACCACCCTTACCTGACTCTGGACAAGGAATTCGAAGCTGCCCAGATCCGGGTCTTCGGCGAATTTGCTAAGAAGGGCCTGCTCTACCAAGCTAAGAAGCCTGTCTACTGGTCATGGTCATCTGAATCTGCTCTGGCGGAAGCCGAAGTTGAATACCATGACGTGGTTGCCAAGACGGCCTTCTTCGTTGAACAGATCAAGGACGGCAAGGGGCGCTTAGACAACAACACTTACCTGGTTGTTTGGACGACGACTCCATGGACGATCCCCGCTTCTGAAGCCGTTGCCGTTAACCCGAAGTTCGACTACTCCGTTGTTAAGCCGGCTGGTGACGACCGTCAATACGTTGTTGGCACTGAACTGCTGGCTAACCTGGCGGAGAAGCTGGGCTGGGACGATTACGAAGTCGTTGACCACCTTTCTGGCGCGGACATGGAAGGGATGACGACTCAGCACCCATACATCGACCGGGAACTGCTGGTTGGAAACGCCGACTACGTTACTGCCGATACTGGTACTGGTCTGGTTCACACCGCCCCTGGTTATGGTGACGATGACTACAACTTCGGTAAGAAGTACGACCTACCAATCTTTGCCCCAATCAACGACCAAGGTGTCCTGACTAAGGACAATGGTGCGGACTTCGATGGCGTCTTCTACCAGAAGGCCGACGACATCTCCCTGCAAAAGTTGGAAGATAACCACGCCCTCCTGTTAGAGGAACCACTCAAGCACTCCTACCCATTTGACTGGCGGACCAAGAAGCCAATCATCTTCCGGGCCACTGACCAATGGTTCGTTTCTATCGAAAAGATGCGGCAAAACATCCTTGATGCTCTGGAAGACGTTGAGTACCACCCATCCTGGGGGAAGGTTCGTCTGCGCAACATGATCAAGGACCGTGGCGACTGGGTTATCTCCCGGCAGCGGGTCTGGGGTGTACCATTGCCAATCTTCTACGCCGAAGATGGCACGCCAATCATGGAAGAAGAGACAATCAACCACGTTGCCGACCTCTTTGCTAAGTACGGCTCCAACGTTTGGTTTGACCGTGATGCCAAGGACCTCCTGCCTGAGGGCTACACAAACGAGCACTCACCACACGGGAAGTTCACCAAGGAAACCGACATCATGGACGTTTGGTTCGACTCTGGTTCCTCTCACCAGGGGGTCTTAGCTGAGCGGGATTACCTGACCTACCCAGCTGACATGTACCTGGAAGGTTCTGACCAGTACCGTGGTTGGTTCAACTCCAGTCTGATCACCAGTGTTGTTTGCTCTGGCCACGCTCCATACAAGAGCATCATCTCCCAAGGATTTACCCTGGATAAGAAGGGTAAGAAGATGAGTAAGTCGATGGGGAACGTCATCGATCCGGAAAAGGTCATCAAGCAGATGGGGGCTGAAATTATTCGGCTCTGGGTAATGAGTGCCGATACTTCTGCCGATGTCCGGGTATCAATGGGGACCTTCCAACAGATCTCCGAAGCCTACCGGAAGCTGCGGAACACCTTCCGCTTCTTGTTGGCTAACACCACCGACTTCAAGCCAGCCGAAGATACGGTTTCCTACGAGAAGCTGGAGGCCGTTGACCAGTACATGCTGGTTAAGTTGAACCACTTCCTAAAGGAGATGCGGGATGACTTTGACCAGTACGACTTCTTGGATGCCTACAAGCTGTTGATCAACTTCGTCAACAATGACCTGTCCGCCTTCTACATGAACGTGGCCAAGGACGTCCTCTACATCGAACCAGCTGACTCCCACGTTCGTCGGTCCATGCAGACGGTCTTCTACCAGATCCTGGTAACCCTGGTTAAGCTCTTGACCCCAATCCTCCCACACACCACTGAAGAGGTATGGGAATACATGGACGAACCAGAAGACTTCGTTCAACTAACTGAAATTCCGGATGTTGAGACCTTTGACAACGAGGATGACCTCCTGGCAAAGTGGAGTGACTTCATGGAAGTTCGTTCCCACGTCCTGAAGAGTCTGGAAGAAGCCCGGAACGCTAAGATGATCGGGAAGTCCCTCGAAGCTCAAGTAGATCTCTACTTGAATGATCACCAGAAGGAACTTTTGGACAGCCTGAACGCTAACGTGGCCCTCCTGCTCGGTGTTTCTGCCCTGCACATCTACTCATTAGATGAAGCCCCTGAAGATGCTGATAAGTTCAACGACGGGGTCGCAGTCAAGGTTAGCCCAGCTGCCGGCGAGACCTGTGCTCGTTGCCGGATGGTCAAGGAAGATGTTGGTAGCGACAGTGCATACCCAACTCTTTGTGCGCGGTGTGCTAAGATCGTGCGGGACAACTTCCCTGAAACCGTCGACGAAGGCTTAGAAAAGTAAAAAAACGCAAAAAATTCAGCCGCTAATTGCCGATTCATGACAATTATTTATGAGCGGTGTAAAATACCAAGTGACTGTGTCGCTTGGTATTTTTAGTTTAATAATTTAGTAGGTGAAAAAATGCTTGAAGGCAAAGTAAAGAGTTTCGATGAGCAAAAGGGCTGGGGATTCATCACGGTTCCCCACGAGGGTGAGATCTTCGTCCACTACAGCGGAATCGAAGGCACACACCGCCGGATCCTGCGCCCCGGCCAACGGGTCTCCCTGGTCATTGTCCAGGGGAAGAAGGGCCCCCAGGCGGCGCACGTACGCATCTTGCGTAAGGAGGCATAATCATGGATTTTGCAGAAAAACCAATTGAAAGTAAGACCGTCTTCCATGGTCACCTGATCGATGTGGAGGTTCAACAGGTCAAGACGCCCCAGGGTAACATCGCCCAGCGTGAGATTGTTCACCATGCGCCAGCCATCGCGATCCTGGCGCTGACGGCGGACAACAAGATGATCCTGGAGAAGCAGTGGCGCTCCCCAATCGCCAAGACCACGTTGGAGATCCCGGCTGGTAAGCTTGACCAGCGGGATGCCGATAACGCGGTCCACGCTGCCAAGCGGGAGTTGAATGAGGAAACCCGCTATCAAGCCACGGACCTGGAGAAGATTTCCTCATTCTATACCTCGGTTGGCTGCCTGGATGAGTACATGACCCTCTACCTGGCTCGGGGGCTGCAACGGGTTGACCATGAGCTGCCCCAAGATCAGGATGAACAATTGGCCCTGCGGACGGTTAGCCTGGACGAGGCTCTGGCAATGATCGACCGCGGCGAGATCGAAGACGCCAAGACGATCATGGCAATCTACTACTGGCGAGGAATGAAGGATCATGAATAACCAACCGACGGCCCCGCAAGACGATCGAAATATCGACGAGCCTTTTCTGTCCCGTCAACAATACCGTCAGCAGCAGGAAAAGCAACGTCGCCGCCCGGAACCAGATCAGGATGACCAGTTAAATCCTGACCAGGGGGATGATGAGCTGCACCGGCGGACCTTTGCGGATGAACGGGCTAGTCAGGACCGGGATGAAAAGGTTAGCCGGCTGAAACGACGGTTAAACATTGTCATCGTGGCCCTCGTTGTCGCAATCATTATCGTGTATTTAATCCTCTTTTACGTTGGATAATTAAGGAGAAGAAAAAATGAAATTTGGAATTATTTGTGCAATGCCGGAAGAAATCAAGGAACTGACTGCCCGCCTGTCAGACAAGCAGGTGGAAACGATCGGGGGAAAGGACTACCTCCAAGGAAAGATCAGTAACCAGGATGTTGTCCTGGTTGAATCCGGAATTGGGAAGGTTGAAGCCGGGATTACTACGGAACACCTGATCACCGACTTCAACGTCGACGTGGTCATCAACTCCGGTTCTGCCGGTGGAATCGGTCAAGGCCTCCATGTTGGGGACGTGGTGATCTCCAGTGAGACCGCCTACCACGACGTTGACGCCCGGGCCTTTGACTACGTTTATGGTCAACTGCCAGGTAAAAAGCCGCGTTTCAAGGCTTCTGAAAAGTGGGGGAAGGCCCTCGAAAAGGCTGGTGAACAGACCGGCCTGAACGTCAAGCGGGGTCTGATTGTCTCCGGTGACCAGTTCATCGCCAGCAAGGATGCCATTGACAAGATTCTCCACTACTTCCCAGAAGCCCTCTCCAGTGAAATGGAAGGGGCCGCAGTGGGCCAAGTGGCTACTGACCATGATGTTCCATACGTGGTTGTCCGGGCAATGTCAGACACTGGTGATGAGGATGCCGGCGTCAGCTTCGATGAGTTCATCATTGATGCCGGAAAACGGTCCGCAAACATGTTGCTGCAGCTGTTTGCCGACCTGAACAAGTAATTGAAAGGATGAATTATTAAAATGAGTGAAATCTATTTGGACAATGCCGCCACCACCCCGATGGCACCGGAAGTCCTCGACACGATGAACAAGGAGATGAAGGAGTCCTGGGGGAACGCCTCTACTGGGTATTCCTACGGGCGTCATTCTAAGCTGGTGATGGAAAACAGCCGTCACCTGATCGCCCAGAGCATCAATGCTGATGACAACGAAATCGTCTTTACGAGTGGCGGAACGGAAAGTGACAACACGGCAATTATTCAAACGGCCCTCACTCGGCAAAATCTTGGTAAGCACATCATCACGACGGCAATTGAGCACGAAGCCGTCTTAAAGCCCCTCCACTTTCTCGAAGAGCACGGCTTTGAGGTTACCTACCTGCCTGTCAATGAGTACGGGGAGATCTCCCTGGACGACTTCAAGAAGGCTCTGCGAGACGACACGATCCTGGTCACGATCATGATGGGGAACAACGAGGTCGGCAGTCGGATGCCAATTCACGAAATCGGTGAAATCTTGAAGGATCACCAGGCCTGGTTCCACACCGACGCAGTTCAGACTTATGGCCTCCTGCCGATCGACGTCAAGCGCGACCACATCGACATGCTGTCGACGTCCGCTCACAAGCTCAACGGCCCGAAGATGATCGGTTTCTTGTACCGGCGTGATGGGATCAACTTCCCAAGCTTTATCAAGGGTGGTGACCAGGAGACCAAGCGGCGGGCCGGCACCGAGAATGTTCCCGCCATTGCAGCCTTTGCCAAGGCGGTTGAACTGGACTCCCCTGAGGAGAAGCAGAAGTTGCGTGAACGCTACTACCACTTCAAGCAGAAGATTGTGCAGGCCTTGCGTGACCATGACGTGGACTTTGAGGTCAATGGTAAGGTGGAGCCAGATGGTCTGAACCACGTTCTTAATCTCTGGTTCAAGGGCATTTCCACCTACGTCATGCAGACCGACCTAGATCTGGCTGGGATTGCCGTTTCCGGTGGCTCCGCTTGCACGGCGGGGAGTATCGAACCTTCTCACGTCCTGACTGCAATGTATGGGGCTGATAGTCCCCGGATCAGCGAGTCCATCCGGATCAGCTTTGGTAAGGTAAACACGGAAGAAGACATCGATAAGCTGATTGCTACCATCATTCAGACGGTCGACAAACTCAAGCAGATTAAGCATGACGAGGGGGAAGAGTAATGGAATTTACGAAACAGGTTCAGATTCCTGGCGATTCCGATACCTACGCCATTAGCGATGACATTAAGAAGTACGCCCTGTTAGATCTCGGCTTCGAACAGACTAAGCGGGGGAACTTCGAGTACAAGGGGAGCCTGGATACCGATAATCCTTTCAACCCGGTTGCCCGCCTTCGGATCCTGATCAATGCCGACCTCGATGGTTTCAAGATGGAGACCCTCTCCGGTAACGGGATGCGGAAGGTCAACATCTTTAAGCATAAGCGGTCCGCTGAATTCGTCGAACAGTACCACTACATTTTGAATGAAATGATCGACCGTCACGTCCTGGTGAAAAATTAAATCAGTGCATGGACAGGGATCATTTGGTACAATGGTTCATACTGGATGCATGCGACCTTCAATCGTAGATTATTCCAGAATCTATTTGAAATGATGGTGATGTAAAGATGACTGATCACAGTCACACACGTGTTGTTGTTGGAATGAGCGGTGGGGTAGACTCCTCTGTAACTGCGCTCTTATTGAAGCGGCAGGGTTACGATGTCGTCGGGGTCTTCATGAAGAACTGGGACGACACCGATGAAAACGGGGTCTGTACCGCTACCGAGGACTACAAGGATGTAGCCAAGGTTGCCGCTAAGATCGGGATTCCTTACTACTCGGTTAACTTCGAGAAGGAATACTGGGATCGGGTCTTCAAGTACTTCATCGCGGAGTACAAGAAGGGCCGGACACCGAACCCGGACGTTATCTGCAACAAGGAAATTAAGTTCAAGGCCTTCATCGAGTACGCTAACCAGCTCGGTGCGGATTACGTGGCTACTGGTCACTACGCCGACCTCAAGCGGGATGAAGATGGCCGGATGCACCTGATGCGGGCTGCCGACCAGCACAAGGACCAGACCTACTTCCTGAGCCAGCTCGACTACCACCAGCTGGACAAGGTTCTCTTCCCACTGGCCAACTACACCAAGCCAGAGATCCGGAAGATTGCCAAGGAGGCGGGTCTCGCCACTGCCGATAAGAAGGACTCTGTTGGGATCTGCTTCATCGGTGAGGACGGCCACTTCCGTGAATTCCTCAGCCAGTACATCCCGGCCCAGCCTGGTAACATGGAGACGATCGATGGTAAGGTCGTTGGCCAGCACATGGGATTGATGTACTACACGATCGGTCAACGCCGGGGCCTCGGCCTTGGTGGTAACAAGGAGAGTAACGAGCCATGGTTCGTGATCGGTAAGGACATCGATAAGAACGTCCTCTACGTCGGTCAGGGCTACCACAACCCACACCTCTACGCAACCCACCTCGAAGCTAGTGACATTCACTGGGTTGACGACGTTGTCAGCCGCTACGGGCGCGACTTCCACTGCACAGCTAAGTTCCGTTACCGTCAAAAGGATGTCGGTGTGACTGCCCACATCTCTGAGGACGGTCAAAAGGTTACGGTGGAATTCGATGATCCTGCCCGTGCCATCACACCGGGCCAAGCTGTTGTCTTCTACGATGGTGAGGAATGCCTGGGTAGTGCGATCATTGACCGGGCCTACAACCACGAGCGTCAATTGCAATACGTTTAATTAAGTAAAGTAAATGGAGTCAGTTTCGGCTGGCTTCATTTATTTTTTTAAGTATCAATGAACAATCATGTGATTTTTTGGTAAAATAGTAATCAAAAAGGTCTGCGATAAGTAATGACAAAAGTTTATCTAATCCGTCATGGAAAAACTCAATGGAATCTGGAATCTCGTTATCAGGGGGCCCATGGTGACTCCCCGCTGTTGGACAGCAGCTACCACGAGATCGAAATGCTGGCTAAGTCCCTGGCTGATGTGCCAATTGCCCACGTCTA
>CAMFOZ010000051.1 GCA_945971245.1 uncultured Lactobacillus sp. | reverse complement strand
ACATTATACGTTGTTGTGGTAACTCACCTAAGCACGTTCACCCCAGTACATATGGTTACTGCAAACATATCATCTAGTTATATAAACTACTTAGTTAAAAATGACTCATCCAAGTTTTGAGTCTCCAACTTTCAGCGATCATCTCCAATTTTGCAAAATCGTAGCTCATTTTTGGAACTATAACGTTTTTTATAAAATATAAATGTCACTAATCAGTTACATAAGTAAATAGATACGGCATTGTATTGACATATTAAATAATTAGTCATATAATATTAATATATAATAGTAGGTATCAAATTACTAATTAATACTGTAGTAAATGCCATTATGGTTATTTGCCGCATGGGTTCAATCCCCATAGTAATTATTGCTACGGGCGGTTTTGTTAGCTTATCAGGAAGTGCCATGTTTATACTCGTAGCAAACGTGTAGCATTGCTATGCGGTAAAGTTGGTTTGGCTTTTGCCTATTTTATCTACTTTTACTGTTCTTACGTTTTATATAGGAACTACCTGGAAGTAACCTAGCGGTAGGGTATACGTTGATATATAAATCTAGTATACGCTGGTTCGACTCCAGTGCTTTCAGTTTTTTAGTTTTAATATCTTATGTTGTTTGTAAAAAACAATATAAGATGCAATTTTAATTTATGGTAGTTACTTTGCAAACCCGGTAAAATATATTTAGTATTAATTGTTGTATGTTCTTATTTGCCGAAATAAAAATTAATGCTGTTTTATCTGCTAGATCACTTACTTAATATAGAAATATTATGTTTCAGTGTAATAATATAGGCAAAAAATAAAGAGTGATAGTTATTAGCTACCACTCTATTTTATTTCTTGAGCTTTAATTATTAATCATAATTAGCAAACTTAAAATTCTTCTGATATTCTTCTCGTTCCTTTATTTCTTGTTCGACACGGCGCTTGGCATCTTCATGACGGGCAACGGCTCTGCGATGTGCTTTGCGCTCTTGGTCAACACGTACTAAGTAGCCAAAAAGCATAAATCCTGCAATCACAACAATAATCAAGAAACTTTCAACAATAGCATATACAACTGACATAAAACATTTTCCTTTCTTAGTTCTTAACTTCTTCAATTATTACCTCATCGATTCAACAACTATATATTATCATATATATACGAATTGTCAACAGTATCACTAATGCTTTTTAGAAAATAATTTTCTACAGCGTATTATGGTATCTATAGGCAATTAATTTATATTTTATAGTTGTAAATTAGAAGCCTTGTGAATTCTTCCTAACCCTATAATTGATGGATGATAAGTTGCTCCCACTAATTTACATTTAGTATTCATATATAGCAAAAATAAAATAACAGCCTAAAAATCAGTTAGTGCATTTTTAGGCTGTTATAGTATTGCTAATTATTGTTTCTCTTTGTCTTGCATTTCTGCCAATTCACACTGAATTTGAGCGCATTCCTCACAGATCCACTCCCCGCTGTCAAGTTCTAGGTCGGCTTTTCGTTTGCAGATACAACAGTGGTGCCACTTTTTCTTACTTTGTGTTTCCATTTTATGACGCCTCTTTCTTAAATGCTATTTTTTCCTACATTCTTATTTTACACCTTGTTAATGACAAGGCTCTATACAATAACAACCGTCTTCAACTCCAGGCGATTGTTATTTTTTATACTAAAAAATTCTCCAAACTATAATAGCTTAGAGAATTCAAATGAATAGCAAGCAAAGCATTTTATAAAGTACCTCCGCCGAAGCGGAGAAAAGCCGTCAAGAATAACAGGATCAGCCTTGTAAGTGGATCCACCCCCACAGGAGCGGGGAAGGGTTAGTGGTATCGGTAGTGCTGTTATTAGTGCTAGAGCCACCCCCACAGGAGCGGGGAAGGAACTAAACAAATGCTATAATATCAGCAAGCATTTAGCCCAGGCTAATGTAAAATAATTACTTTACTAACACTATTCGCACATATATAATACCACAATATGTCGTGCATTCAAACTACCCTGTTACTTCAATCAGCATCCCCAAATAATGAGGGTGCTTTTATTTTGCTGTTTTGCACTCACCAGAGCCGTTTTATTTTGTCTGCGGTCAATTAATCACCATTAACATTAAAATGACTCAGTGGGCCCCTTAGTAACCACGAGCAACACATTTAAGCAATTATCTGAATGGTTTTTATTACTTGTTATTATCTTTGCTTAGCATCCCCAACCTGTCTTTTAACTGCTACAAATAATTTCTATCCCCCTTGCTGTTACTATTGACAATTCAATATAATATGATATTATATACTTGTTGAAGGAAATAGGAACTAAAACTAAAGGAGTTAATAACATGAGCACACGTTCTTACATTGCAATTCAATACGCTGACGGTAGCATTGATGCCATTAGTTGCCACTTTGACGGCTATCCTAATGGGGTAGGTGCTACACTTGCTGAAGACTACCAGGACCCGCAAAAGGTACAACGCCTAATCAGCCTAGGCGACTTGTCCTGCCTAGGAATTTCACCCGACAAAGTGCCCGGGGAACTACCTGAGTTGGACGAAACAACAGCATATCACCGGGATCGTGGCGAAAAACTTTTCATCCGCCACTTTGACACAGCCAAAGAGCTTCAAAAGAGTTTTACTAATAGTGATGCTGAATATCTCTACCTGTACACGCAAGCCGCAATTTCCAAAGAGTGGACATGGTACGCAAGTGCTGTTTATGATGACAGTCCAGACTATGCCCCCGGTTATACTGACCGTGCCCAGGAAGTTGGCATCACGGCCGGTCACTGGTACCCTCTCAATCAACTAATTGAGAAGTACAACAGGTTAGTTGAAATTAACTTAGCTAGCCTAGATAACTTAAATGCCTATTAATACAATCAGCATCCCCAATAGCGGGGGTGCTTTATTTTTGCCGTTGACAGGGTAGTTAGTTGGTCAATCTGCCTTGACTGCTTGCCTTTCTGCCTACGTGCTGGAGCGCTACCCGGTATTCATCCCCGCTCAGAACTTTTTATTTTCTTTTTGTGTTACTATTGACAATTATAGTATATATGGTATTATATAGATGTTGAGAGGCTAGAAGTTATAGGAACAAACAAATAAAGGAGATAATCATTATGACTAACGAAATTACTTACCCATCACAATACAAGGTTAATGCTGTTATTCTTGACGGTGTGACTGACGCCCTCAAGAAGCGGGGTATCAAGGCCCGGGTGCACGATTGCTACTTGGACTACGGTGCTAACACTGCTTGGACCACTATCCTGGTTGACGGCCAGGACGGTTACGGTGAGTATCAACTGCTTTGCCCACGGGTTCAAGAAGCACTTGCCCACCTGGTGCCGGATGACATCATCGACGAAACAGACTTCGACGACATTGCTAGAATGCTGATCGAACACAAAGGCCCAGTTGAAACTGCCGACTTTATCGACAGCATGGCAATTACCGCCGCTTAAATATAACAAGCATCCCCAATTACAGGGGGTGCTTTTATTTTTGCCATTCTCAGGCCACCAGAGCCATTCTGTATTACTAACCGTATAATTAACCGTTGCTACGCTTAAAACACCACAGCAAGCCCCACGGCCATTCTCACAGGGTATTGAGTGCAACTTCCGGGGATGATATATGTTGCCGGGTGTGCTTATTCATAGTCTAATCACAGGGGGGATGATTGCCGATTAGCCTTGCTGAATATCTACCAAGCATCCCCAACTTTTTAATGTGCTTTTATTTTGGCTTTCTCAGGCCGCAGGAGCCGTTTTAATTCATCCCCGTTAAATTATCCACGATCATACGCAGAACACCACAGCAGACATCCTGAGCAATCTCACGGGGTAATTAATGCAATTGCCGGGGGATGATACTGATTTAGTAGCAATTGTTTCAGTCTATTTTGATATCATATTAGTGCTAATCATTAACTCTAGGGGGTATTCTTTGTGTCCTTGTCTATTTTGGTAATTTTGATTGTTGCCGTCTGTTATGTTTGCTTTACCGTCTGGATAACCGCCCGCACCGCATCCAGTCTCAACCCTATGTACACGCTGGCCACCATGATACTTTGCCTGCCTATCTCACTTGACGCACTTGCTAACGGGTTATATAGCATGGCCACCCATGGTATTAACTGGAGCAATGGTCTAACACTTTTCGCCGGGTTGCTTTTCGGTATTGCCACCGGATATATCTTCAAACCTATTGTGCTAGCAATTAAAGCTAATTCAAAGAGCAATAAGCATCCCCAAACCACTGCGGATGATAATAGCAACGTTACTGATAACGCCACTAATACCAGTAAGGGCGATCAACAAGATACTACAGAACCGGGGGATGATGGTAAATTTTCAGACCAGGGCCAAGATAATAGCTACAATAACCATAGCAATGACCAGACCGGGGATGATAATGCTACGATTCCGGAAAAGCTAGACAGCACCGATGAGAACCCGGACAGTAGTGAGCCCGTCTCAGATGATCCAGATAACGATAATGGTGATACTGTTAAGGCTTCGGATAATAGTGATCAAACTTCAGATAGCAACAGTGAGAGTAAAGATAACGGGGAACAGACTTCAGACAGTCAAGATATCGATGATAGTGCCTCAAGCATCCCCAACAGTAGCAAAGAAACACCAAACAGCGCCGTTACCAGTGATAACCAAGCTAGCGATGATCTAGGCTCCGATAACACCGATAACGATAATAGCAACCACCATAACGGGGATGACAGTAACAAGGATCAACAAGACACCAATGCTACGGATAAGGCCCCAGATAATGGTGATAATAGCGACAGTCGAACTACGGATAAGTAGTCCCACACATTACTAGAAATTAAATAAGCATCCCCAATTACAGGGGGTGCTTTTGTTTTTGCCATTATTAGGCCACCAGAGCCGTTTAATTGAATTTTCGTTAAGTTATCCACGATCGCACACAGAACGCCACAGCAAACAGCCTGGACAGTCTCACGGGGTAATTAATGCAAATGGCCGGGGATGATCTATGCTGCCGGGTGTCTTACGAGCATCCCCAAATTGTCTAACATTGTGTTTTAATATTGCACTGCTATTGGCCATTATCAGGCCATAAGAGCCATTTTACCGCTGCCCCGTGTAATTATCTGCTATTGCCTGTTTAACGTCTCACAAGCCCTCCTGGTAAACGTGGCGACACGTTTTGACCTTTGCCCGGCTGCCGGGGATGTTTAGTGCTGCCGGCTATTGTTTGCATCCCCCACGCCCGTATCAATGCTGCTCAAATTTATTCTATTTTTCTTTACTGTTACTATTGACAATTATATTATTAAATGGTATTATATAATTGTTGAAAGGGAACAGGATAATTAAAGGGGAGATAATCATGATGAACAACGAATCACAACAACTCAAGAATGCTGAAGCACTGGTAAACGAAGCCAAGTACGGTCAAGCCCTGGACCTGCTAACTAGTGGCAAGTGTGGTCAACGCGCTGCCGATATTTTTTCAGAGAATTACATTACTAAGCAGGAACTCAAGAACTTCAAGCACATTAAGCTTGGCGCATGGCCGCACTTAGGTGATTGGGCCCTCAACAATTTGGGTGGTGCTAAATGGTTCCGGTGTGGACACCGTGACCACCAAACTAGCACCGTTACAATTGCTAATGCCGGCGGTGAGATTATCTACGACATTCACAATTGTTTGTCCCTGGTCAACGCCTAAGCCGTAGCAACTAACGCAATCAAGCATCCCCACAACCGGGGGTGCTTTTGTTTTGCCCTATTTTACGTTGCCGGGGGTGTTGGCTGCTGCCGCGTGTGTATTGTCCTGCTATTGACTACCGGGGATGATCTATGCTGCCGGGTGCAAGTCTGTAGGCTCAACACACGGGGCGGGGATGATTAGTCCTGCCGTTTATTCTTGCTACCGGCCGTTGTCTGCATCCCCTGCCCAATTTAACCCCATTCAAAACTTTTTTATTTTTCTTGCTGTTACTATTGACAATTATCTAATATATGGTATTATATAGTTGTTGAGAGGTTGAAGGAATTAATAAAGGAACAAACGGAGGTAATCATTATGAGTGCACAACAGAGCAACGGCGTTATTGACGTAATCTTAAACCGGAGCTGGGACATGGGACTTAACTTCATCGACCAGGGCAAGTTTGAAAGCCGGGAAGAATTGGAGGACTTGTTTGACGGTGTTTATCCGTGGGACGTTGACGACGACGAAAAGTCTGAACTGATTCAGGAACTGCTAGACAAGGGTTATATTGAACCATCCCCGGACGCGGATGAGGTTGACTGTCTGCAAATTGTTGACGATCACTTGTACGCACACTACCGCGACATTGAGCTTATGGGATTATGTAACTGCCTAATTTACGATAAGGGGCAAGATACCTACTTGTTAGGCTTCATGGCCTTTGACATGGGTGCAATCACTGGGGCTATTGACTTGGCCACCGGTACAGTCGGTTACTACAATAGTAACAATGACACCTACACCCCGGTAGGCCACCTACGTGATGAGGACGTTGATACACTCAACGAAGTAGTCGAAGAAGATTGGACGATTGACTATACTTGCACCGTTAACCGGGCCAGTGAGGACAAATCCGAACCGGAACAAGTAGCCTAAATAAAAACAAGCATCCCCGAATTGCGGGGGTGCTTTTATTTTGCCTTTGCTGCCGGGTGTCTTAGCGGCTGCCCTGTTCAATTCTGCGTTGCATTCTGCCCGGCTGCCGGGGATGATCTACGCTGCCGGGCTGCTCGCTGCTGTCTACCTGTACGGGTCGGGGATGATTAATGCCGCCGGCTGCCCGCCGTCTTACATCCCCCCTATCCCGGTATCACTCTACCAAGTTTTTTTCGTTTTCTTCACTGTTACTATTGACAATTATGATATTAAATGGTAATATATAATTGTTGAAAGGGTTAAGGAATTTAATTAAAGGAGATAATCACAATGAAAACATTTCACGTCTTAAAAGAGAACTACCCCACCAAGTTCACCTATACTAGGCCGGACGATTACCACGACGGTAGTCTTGAAAAGCATAGTTGGCTTTTTGAGGTCTGCGACTGGTGTGGGTCTACCATTCAGAGTTTCACCGATGAAAGTGATATGCTCCGTTTTTGGGAAGACTTGCCCGAGGACGAAGACACTCAAATACTTGCCTACCCGCTGGTTGATGACATTAAAGTCCACCAGGGCGGTTACTGGGCAACCCATGACAATTGGGAAGCCGATCAAGGCCCTATCCGGGAACAGTACGCTTTTCCTGCTACCTGGTAACAACTCACACAATCAAGCATCCCCAAATTGCGGGGGTGCTTTTATTTTGCCCTGGTAGCCTGCTACGGGTGATTGAATGCTACCCGGTGCAGCTATCCTGCTATTGGCTGCCGGGTGTCTTAGCGGCTGCCCTGTTCAATTCTGCCCGGCTGCCGGGGATGATCTACGCTGCCGGGCTGCTTGCTGCTGTCTGCCTGTACGGGTCGGGGATGATTAATGCCGCCGACTGCCCGCCGCCTTGCATCCCCCCTATCCCGATATCACTCTACCAAGTTTTTTTCATTTTCTTTACTGTTACTATTGACAATTATGATATTAAATGGTAATATATAATTGTTGAAAGGATTAAGGGATTTAATTAAAGGAGATAATCAAAATGAAACTCGACGTTGAATTAATCAAAGATATGCCAGCCTGCAGCAAGCTTAATCGGCCACTTCACTGCAAACTTACCCGGAGCGACTCAACCCCGGAACAGTACGCCGCAATGATTGACTACATAGGCTTCAACCCCGTTAAGTCTAACGATGAGTACACAACTTACGAGTTAGGCTCAAATGCCCAGGTCGAGACCCTAAAAAGGGAATTTCTCCGGTTTGTCAAGTCTGACTACGGTAAGAAATACATCCTTGATATTGCCTAACTAATAGAAGCATCCCCACAACCGGGGGTGCTTTTGTTTTGCCCTGGTAGCCTGCTACGGGTGATTGAATGCTACCCGGTGCAGCTATCCTGCTATCGGCTGCCGGGTGTCTTAGCGGCTGCCCTGTTCAATTCTGCGTTGCATTCTGCCCGGCTGCCGGGGATGATTAGCCTATGCCGCCGGGTATCATAGCTGGCCACTGTTTGCATCCCCCCTGCCCGGTTTAACCCCGCTCAAAGTTTTTTGAATTTTCTTTTGTGTTACTATTGACAATAACGATATATATGTTATCATATAGTTGTTGAAGGAATTAAGGAACATAAAGGAGATAATCAAAATGATCTTAGTTGTTAATACAAACACTGGTAAGCTGGTCAACGGGTACAATGAAAGCTACAACGAGCGCCTACGCGGTGGTAAGATTGCCGATTTCAAGGCCCTTTGCCTACTGCAAACGTACTTCATGGAAAAGGGTATCTTAACCCCGCATTCCGACAAGGTAGCAGCCGTAAGGGCCAAGATTGACCGGGTAAACTGGACGCTAGATAACTTGGCGGTCAAGGTTGACGACGACGGAAACTATCCACTGTTACCATAGCAACTAATATCAAGCATCCCCACAGCCGGGGGTGCTTTTATTTTGCCCCGTTTAGTGTCTTCTATTGCCGGGTGCTTGACTGCTGCCCGGTGCAGCTATCCCGCTATTGGCTGCCGGGTGTCTTAGCGGCTGCCCTGTTCAATTCTGCGTTGCATTCTGCCCGGCTGCCGGGGATGATCTACGCCGCCGGGCTGTTTGCTGCTGTCTGCCTGTACGGACCAGGAATGATTAATGCCGCCGGGTAGTGCTGCCGGCCATTGCTTGCATCCCCTGCACGGTTTAACCCTGTTCAAAATTTTTCTATTTTCCTTTATGTTACTATTGACAATTCTATTATATATGATATTATATAGATGTTGAAAGAATTAAGGGACAAGCAAAGCAAAGGAGCCTAATATTATGACAATCAAAACTAATAATAAAGTCATTGATACTATCTTAAAACGGAGTTGGGACAAGGGCCTAAGCTTTATCAAAGAAGGATCATTCAAGAACCGGGAAGAATTAGAAAACTTGTATGAGATTTACTACCCTTGGGACACCGGGGCCGAAGAAGAAGAAAAACTTATCCAGGAATTACTAGACAAGGGGTATCTTGAGCCAAACGGTGATTCTGTTAAGCGACTTCAAATTGAAGGCCACTGCTTATACGTTAAATACACTAAACTTAACCTATGTCTCTTATGGGCCCGGTTGATCTATGATAAGGGCCAGAGCAACTACCTACTTGGCTTCAGGGCTTTCAACTCTGCTGCGATTACCGGTGCTATCGACTTGGCAACTGGAACAGTAGGATACTACAATAGTGGCAATAACATTTATAGAGCTGTCGGCCACCTGTGTAATAATGACCTGGATGACCTTAACAATCTAATGAATGATAATTGGACTGTTGATCACGTTTGCACCGTTACCCGGGAAAACGTATCAGCCATGGCTTAATAGCTGTCAAGCATCCCCACAACTGGGGGTGCTTTTATTTTGTCCAGTTTAGCTGCTGTGGGCGTTTGAATGCTGTCCGGTGCAACTGTCCTGTTATTGGCTGCCGGGTGTCTTAGCAGCTGCCCTGTCCAATTCTGTGGTGCATTCTGCCCGGCTGTTTGCTGCTGTCTGCCTGTACGGGCCGGGGATGATTATTGTTGCCGGGTATCATAGCCGGCCACTGTTTGCATCCCCCTGTCTGGTTTAACCTTGCTCAAAGTTTTTGAATTTTCTTTTGTGTTACTATTGACAATAACTATATATGTGTTATCATATAGTTGTTGGAGGAATTAAGGAATACAAAGGAGATCGTTATTATGATAAGTGATTTAACCAAGAAAAACGCCCGCGTCGTTTTGAACTTTGCCTATCGTCAGTTAGTCCATGGTCAGCGGCAACGGTTCACTTTTTGGGGCTGGATTAACCGCGAACATATCATGTTCAAAATGCAAAAGAATAGCAAAGGTATTTTCTGGGTGGTCTGGAAATGGGCTAACTCCTGGGATGGTTACACTAAGTACAATACCTACCAGTTAGCCGATGAAAGCTTGCAGCCATTAGACTACCAATACCACATGAAAATGCTTAATGAGCGGGCCGACCGGATGACTCAAATCGAAGAATTAACTTTACTGCTACCCTTCTACCTTGAAAAAAAACCGTGGAAATGCGACGCCACCAGGGCGGCCTAGTCTGGAAAAACTGTATGTTTTTCTGGGGCCATAGGTGCCTACCGGGGATGATTATTGTTGCCGGGTATCATAGCGGGCCACTGTTTGCATCCCCCTGCCTGGTTTAACCCTGCGCAAAGTTTTTAAATTTTCTTTTGTGTTACTATTGACAATTAATATTCCGGTGTGGTATTATATAGATGATGAAGGAATAAGGAACTATAATTAAGGAGGTCATAATATGGCGAATAGTAAGTACGATAAGTTTGCAGTTGTTGAAACCATTCTGAAAAAGGATGCCCCAGCAGAAGAGCGGGTCCACAAGTTTGACACGCTGGACCATGCAGAAATGCTGGCCAATGACTTGGCTATTAATTTTGCCGACCGATTCCCACACTACCGCGTTGAGCGGGGGTTCTTGTTCGCACGAATGTACAAGAACGGAACCGACCCTATTTTCGCCGAGCAGTACGAAATTAAGCAGCTTTAGGATTTGCTAACTCTAATGATTATCTCAACGGCATCCCCATCCCGGGGGTGTCTTTTATTTTGCTTCGTTTAGGGTCTGCTGCCGTTTAGGCCCCCTTGCTGCCGGCTGAATTGCATCACACACGCTCCGGGGTTCCCAGGTGCTATCTTTGCACCCGGTGACCGGGGATGATATATGTTGCCAAGTCACCTGCTGCCGTGCATTCCCCGGCCCTGTCTCAAATTATTTCAAACTTTTTTGAATTTTCTTTGTGTTACTATTGACAATTCTTCATAGTGTGCTATTATATAGTTGTTGAGAGGATATAGGAATTAAACAAAGGAGATAATCATTATGACTAAAGCAATTAACAACAATGAATTACCAATGCCAGTAGGAACTATTCTTGATAGTGAATGGGGCTGGGAACAAACTAATGTGGACTTTTATGAAGTCGTACGGGCCACAAAAAAGTCAGTCTGGATCCGGCCGATTGCCCACACTCGCAAAGAAGTTGCATTTGATGAGTACGAGGTCGAGCCAATTAGGGGCAAGTTCCTTGACGATAACCCTAGGGGCGAATTACACCGGATTAACAAAAATGGTTACATCACTCTAAACAGTTACAGCATTGCCACCGTCTACAAGGGTGAAAGCATTCTGGAAACTACCTATGCTTAAGCCCTAACAAAAAAGCACCTCACGGGATAACCCGCGGGGTGCTTTTTTTGTTTATTTTTCCATGCTCAATTCAAATGATAGTTGTTTCCCTGCCCTGGTCAAGCAATTCATCCCCAGCAATCATTAACCAGCAAGCTGGGGATGATATTACATGCCAGCCATGATACTCTAAAAGCATGGAAAGAGCACCGGATATCTTCATGTCAAAGACCGGTTGCGGAGTCCCTGGGTCTTAAAAATTAACAAGGCGCCGGGGGCTTTTTTAGAAAAAGCTCCTAGACTTCTTAAATTGGAGTCTAGGAGCAAATGTACCCCCACTTGCGCGGGGAAAGCCGCCCTTATATGCGGTTGCAATGCTATATGAAGGGCCACCCCCCCCACCGGAGTGGGGAAAAGCGGTTAAGTGAGTACCAGTGGCCGTGAGTCATAGAGCCACCCCCACCGGAGCGGGGAAAAGTATGATTGGGTCCATACGGAGAAAATCGTTGGTGGAGCCACCCCCACTTGTGCGGGGAAAAGTTATCCCCCTTCGATTGACCTCTTGTCTTTACAGAGCCACCCCCACTTGTGCGGGGAAAAGAGGTCATATGATCTAGCCGTTGGAGCTTATAGAGAGCCACCCCCACTTGTGCGGGGAAAAG
>CAMFOZ010000050.1 GCA_945971245.1 uncultured Lactobacillus sp. | reverse complement strand
ATTTTTAAAAACTATTCACTCCGCCGGACCAATGCGGCAATTCCCATGCCCCCACCAACACACAAGGATGCGATCCCCGTCTGTTGATTAAGGTCTTGCAGCTCGTGAACCAGGGTTACCAAGATTCGGGCGCCAGAGCAGCCGACCGGGTGTCCGAGGGCAATTGCCCCACCACGGGGATTAACCTTAGTCGGGTCAAGATGGAGCCAATCCTGACAGACCAGAGACTGGGTGGCAAAGGCCTCGTTGATTTCATAGAGGTCCACATCGGCGGTGCTCAGTCCAGTCATCTTAAAGAGCTTCTTAATGGCGTAGTACGGACCCAGGCCCATCACCGCCGGATCGATGCCGACCAGTGACGCCCCAGCCCACTCAGCCAGCGGGGTCAGGCCATATTCTTCAACGGCCGTTGCGGAAGCCAGGGCCACGGCGGCCGCCCCGTCGTTGATTCCCGAGGCATTACCAGCGGTAACGGTGCCGTCTTGCTTGAAGGCGGGCTTCAATTTGGCCAACGCCGCCATGGAGGTATCGGGACGCGGGGCTTCATCGCGATCGACCACGTGACTACCGTGCCGATCGGTAATCGTCACCGGCGTAATTTCGGGAGCAAAGGCAGCATCTTTCTGCGCTTGGACTGCCTTCTGGTGACTGGCCAGGGCAAATTCATCCTGCTGCTGACGGGTAACGTGGTAGCGTTCGTTAATGTTTTCAGCAGTGATCCCCATCGGGTAGCCCCCGTAGACATCCTTCAAGGCATCCTCTTGCATGGCATCGATCAAGGTACCATTGCCAAAACGATAGCCACCGCGAGCCTTTTTCAAAACATAGGGGGCATTGGTCATGCTCTCCATTCCCCCGGCAATCACTACCCGAGCCTGCCCCGACTGGATTAACCCAGCTGCCAGGTTAATACTTGAGAGACCAGATGCACAGACATCGTTGATCGTGATGGCAGGAACGGCCTGCCCTAATCCGGCCGCCATGGATGCTTGGCGGGCCGGGTTCTGACCACTACCAGCCTGGATGACGTTGCCCATCAGGACCTGGTCAATCTGATCAGCTACTAGACCAGCTTTGGCAACCGTGTCCTTAATCACCGTTGCGCCGAGTTGGACCGCCGTCAGCGGGGCGAGTTCCCCATTAAACTTGCCGATTGGGGTCCGCTGGGCCGCCACAATGTAAACTTTCTCCATAAATCGATTCTCCCATCTCTCGTTTGTTCGTAACCCAATCAGTGTAGCGATTTACGACAAGTTAAGCAAGAAAAAGCCCCGGGGAAAGAAATAAGGGACCACGGTATAGTCAATTGGCCTTTACCGTGGTCCCTTAAATATCAATCATATATTTTGAACTCAACAAGCTGGTGGTGCTTGCGGGAGTTAAATAGCAGTTCAACCGCTGCCCGGCCCAATTCCCGGGGCTGAAGGTCGACCCGTTCACTTTCATCCAGGAGCATCCCCATCAACCGACTGTTGTTAAAGCAGGCGATTGGGAGGTCATAGTGCTGGAGGTGCCGGTTGAGCTGACCATACAGGATATCATCAGCGCAAACAATCCCATCGATCTCGGGATGACCGTCCAGAAACTGGCGAATATCCCCGTCCCGGCTTGCCGACCAGGTGATAGCCGGTAATTGATGCATCGTCATGCATTGCCGGTAACCATCTCGCCGCGCCTCTTCATAGGTCCAATTAGCACCCGAGTCCAGAAAGACCGGCCGCTGGACTCCATGACGGGTGATCAACCGCTCCGTAGCTGCTTGTCCCGCCTTAACATTATCGTTATCAACAAAGCGGTCGGGATGCTGGGCAGTTGGATGGCCGATTACCACGAAGTTGAGGTGGTGTTTTCGCAGGTAAGCCGTCACCGGATCGTTGACCATCGTATAGAAGATCAGGAAGTTATGGACCTTAGACTGGGTCACCATTGACTTAACACTCGCTAGCAGCTCCGTGGCATTAGGTGCAATCGCCACTACCATTTCATACTGCAATGGCTTTAAGGCACTGCTGATCCCCCGCATCAGGTCGATGTGGAAGGGGTTTGCCGGGGCCGTGGCGGTGGTCACCGGGAATACCAACCCCACCATGTTCGACTCCCCCCGGGTCAGGTTTTGGGCATTGTAGTTGGGCTGGTAGTTCAGCTCATTAGCTACCTGCTTGACCTTCAGCCGGGTTGCCTGGCTAATCCGCGGGTTATCATTGAGCGCCCGAGACGCGGTCGATACCGACACCCCGGCACGCTGGGCAATATCTTTAATGGTCGCCACTCTTCTCATCTCCACCTTGAATTGATACAAACTCTCTCAATTCTACCAGGTATAGACCCATTTGGACAACTGGGATTGGCCGCATGATATTCAAGGCCTCTGCATACAAGCGAAGTTGACCACTATACTTCTGCACAACCTTCTTGATTGCTACCGGAGTCGGTGCTAGGTGGTCGGTCTTATAGTCCACCAGGATGATCCCGTCATTAGTGACCAGGTAGCCATCAATAATCCCGTGAATCAGGACTTGGTCATTATCGTCAGGCGCGATGTCTTCAAAGGGCTCGTGGCCGTTCATGATCATCGCAAATGGTTCCTCACGGTGGTAATCCGCGGGGTGGGCCAGGATTTGCTGACCGACAGCCGTCTTAAAGAAGCTTATGACCCCGGCAACATCGATTTGCGCGGCGGTGGCCGGGGTCATTAGTCCCTGCTGGGTCAGGTCGGCGATCTCGCCTTGAACCACGGCTGGGGTGATCGGTTGATCAAGGGACAATTTCTGGAAAACAAGGTGGGTTGCTGTTCCAATCTGAGTAGCCTTAGGGGCTGCATCATCCTTTTGAATGAAGCTTGGTACCGCAAAGTCAGGATTGATGTAAATCCCACTGCGTTTTTTCTTATCATCTTCAGGTGAGGCTTCATCCGTATCGGCGGCATAATCACGCTGGCCTAACCGGGGGTCATCATCCTCGAAGACCCGCTTAACATCTGTAACCGATTGATAGGCGGTCGTCTCTGTAGCCGTCTGGTGGGGATATTGGTACCCGAGAATCTGGGCAAAGCCCTGGGAAGCGGTTTGTGGTCCAGCAGTCGTTGTGGTGGTCGATTCCTTATCATTTTTCTTGTCCTTTTGATCCGCCGTTACCGTCAAATTAGCGAGGCTTGCCGCATCGTAGGCCTGAACAGTAAAGTCTGCGGCCGCATCTCCCCGAGCCCGTTGATCATTACCTGCTAAGGCACTGGCAGTCAGTTCTACATCTCCCACCGTCAATTCATCGGCAGTGAAATGATTGTCGGCATTCGCGTAACGCGCCAGGGCCAGACCAATCCAGTCCATAAATGAGTTTGCCTCAAGCCGTGGCTGGGGACTGAGCACTGTCCCCCGACTCTGGAAGGCTTTTTGCCACCGGGTCCAGGAAGCTACCAAACTCTGGGTCTTCATCTCTTCATTGAATGAACCCGTGATAAAAAGCTGCTGCTCTGCCCGCGTCAGCGCTACATAAAGGACTCGTAAATCTTCGGCACGCTCACTTCGACCGATCATGTCAACGGCAACCTGCCGCTGCGGAGTATCGTAAACTACCCGGTCACTATCTAGCCAGCGAATACCGACACCGGCCTTCGCGTCGACCACGGCATTGGCCCGCTTGGCACTATCATTGAAGCCGTGAGTTGCATCGACCAGGAAGACAATTGGGAATTGAAGTCCCTTGCTTCCGTGAATCGTCATCACGTTAACCGTATTGGCCGTTAGCTGGCTAGGGGCGACGCCAAGATCCTTATCATGTTCCTGCATTTTTTCGATAAAGCGGATGAACTGATAAAGCCCCTTAAAGCTACTCTCCTCATAGGTATGCGCTCGTTGGTAGAGAGCATGGAGGTTTGCCTGCCGCTGCTGACCGCCCCGCATTGCCCCCACATAGTCCAGGTAACCCGTTCGTTGATAAATCTGCCAGATCAGGTCCACTAAGGTTTCCTGCTGAGCGGTGTGCCGGAACTGGTTGAGCTGGTCCATCAGTGTTGTCAGTTTGTGGTAAAGAGCCTGCTGGTCAGCTGGCTTAAGCAGTTCATTAGCGTTCTTATAAGGCCGCATCTTGTGATGGTGCTGATAATTATAAATAAAGGTCTTTAACGCAGTGTAGTAGTCAGCGGCCTGGTTCTGCAAGCGGATAAAGGACAGTTCCTGATTATTCAAACCAACAATTGGGGAACGCAGGACGGCTACTAGCGGAATATCCTGGTGTGGGTTATCGATTACCTTGAGCAGGGCCAGCATTACCCGAACTTCAGTCGCTTGGAAGTAGCTTTCAACATCATGAACGGTCAGTGGAATCTCAAGCTTACTAAACTGCTCCATCAGCGTGTTGTTGATCGCCTTGGTCCGCTCCAAAATAACAATGTCGCCATATTGGACTGGCCGCATCTTCTTAGCATCAGCATCGTAAATCTGCTTATGCCCCTCAACAAGTTGTTTGATCCGGCGACCAACCATTTGAAACTCACCGACCTGCTTGTCAGTTTCTCGCGGTGTATCCTTATCCTGCTGGCGAGCGTTGGCATCATAGAGCATGATCTCGACCGGCTTAGGCTTATCAGCATCATCGTAATAATGCGCGGCATACTTGAGCTCCGCATCCTGATCATAGGCAATTTCACCCACCTCAGGATCCATCAGTTGGCTAAATAGGAGGTTCGTAAAGGTGGTTACGTTATGCATTGAGCGGAAGTTTTCTCCCAAGACAATTGCCGTACTCCCTGCCGCATGCTGGTAACGCTGGTACTTATTAAGAAAGAGGGACGGATCAGCTTCCCGAAAGCGATAGATTGACTGCTTAACATCCCCCACCATAAAGAGATTATGGGCATCTTGCTTTGCTAATCGCATCAAGATACTCTCCTGTAACTGGTTAGTATCCTGGTACTCGTCGACCATAATAGCCTGATAGTGGTTCTGCAGGTTAGCGACTAGGACCTGCCAATCCGCATCGTCATCTTTTGGACAGAGAATCTGGTAGGCATAGTGCTCCAGGTCGCTGAACTCTAAGACATGACGATTAAGCTTGGTCTGCTGGTACTGGGCCATGAAGTCTTGGGTTACCACACTCAACTTACGAAGAATCGCCTGGGCATGCTGTGAGACCGTCCGCAGTTGCTTCTCGTCATAGACAAAGAAGTGTTCACTGACCTTCGCCAGTCGTTCCTTAATCCCTTTGCGAATCGCCTTAATCGTCTCGTGGGCCGCCAGCATTTCTGCAGTTGCCCCCTTCGGTTTATTGGGAATACTGCCAAACGTCAGATTATTAAAGGCTGCACGGAGCAAATTCCAAGTTACCGGCTTAAACACATCTAAAACCACTTGTAAGCGCTGCTGATCTTGAACCAGTACTTGCTGAGACTGCGGCAACGCGGCCGCTTGCTGCGCTAATTGAGCAAACTGCTGTTGAAGCTCCTGAACCTTGGTGATCAGTTTAGAATCATCATTATCTCCCAAATAGTCCTTAACCAGCTGCTCCCAGTCCTTCTTGAGCTGGTTTCGTTCCTTTTGAAGGCCCTGATAGTCTTTCAAGAGATCAGGATCATGGGGCTTACCCCGAAAATTAGCAAAGTTAACTTGCTGAAGGACTACCCGGACATCCCGGTCACTCTCTCCGTTCAGCTGGTCGATCAATTGTTGGAGAGCCGCCTTCTCCTGCCCAACCTTGGCGCTATCTTTATCGAGCCCAACTTGGTTAGCCTGTTGAATTGCCTCTTCCTCATCATGTTGGAACTGGCGAAGTTGTTCAACCAGGACTGGCTTGAGGCGTTGTTGGTAGAAGGGCGTTTCCAGGATATCGCCTGCCGAAAGGTCATAACTTTGTGGCAACTGATATAACCAGGCGACTGGATCGGCTTGGGCGTTAGCAACGTCATACAGTTTCAGAATCAGATCATCGAGGCCTTGATCATCCCGGTCACTGGAGAAGTTGAGAACCAACTGGCGAAACGATGCCATCCCCGTCTCTTCCTGATCAGCATCCGCATAGTATTGCTCACTGACTTGGTGCCAGACATCCTCCTCAAGTAAGAGTTGCTCTGTCTGATCCGTTAACAAGCGAAACTGCGGATCCAAATTAATCAAATAGTAGTATCGTTTGATGAGCTTCAGGCAAAAGGCATGGATGGTACTGATATCAGCAGCGGCCAGGCGATTAATCTGGTTGGTCATTCGATCCCGTACCGCCTTAGGTTGGCGAGTATCTTGGGCGATCTCCTGAAGGGCCGTCCGGATCTTATCGCGCATGTTCTTGGCAGCTGCATCGGTAAAGGTCACCAGCAGCATCCGGTCGATGTCGTGCCCCTCCTTGATCAGCTTGATTACTCGATTGACCAGCACGGCAGTCTTTCCGGAACCAGCCGAAGCCGAGACCAGAATATTCTTCCCCCGGGTGTTGATTGCCTTATCCTGGGCAGCTGTTGGTTTAAATTCTGCCATTATTGGTCCTCCCCATCATCATTTTTCTGTTCTTTCTTACGCACGTCAGCGAATTTTTCCTTCGCAATTCGGGCATCCAGTTCGTGGTAAAGGCCTTGATCCAGCATGCTATCGAATTGATAAATATCCAAATAATCAGTGTAATCTAGACCAGTCTGGCGGGTACTGCCATCAATCAGTCGATATGGGTTTAATTTAAGCTGACCACTGAGAATTTGCTTTCCAGCATCAATGATCAGTTGCCGGTTATTATCGCGCAGCCATTGTAGTTGTTGATCATCAGCTAGGAGGGCGCCCTTCCCTGGTTTGAGATTCTTTTGCAGGGGGTAGACCAGGTCTGCATGTCCCTGCTTAGCAATATTACTCAGCAAATCACTGTTATTCAGGAGGATTCCCTTATACTGGTGAGACTTGAGCCGCAAATTATTGAGCCGCTGGTCCTGGTGTGCTGGTGATCCCTTTAGGAGGTCCACCGCCCTAATCGTCGGGTTATTCAAGTGAAGGTAGAGCGCTCCGGCTAAGTTTGCTGAACTGAGACTGAGCTTGTCTAAGTTAACCTCAAGTCCGCTGAGATAGGTCAGTAGCTGAAGGGAAATTCCATAATAAGCTGCTGTCAGGTCAAAGAGCCGGTTACCGGACTTATAGTCAACCACGGCCAGATACTTCTGATTGCCAACATCAATCTGGTCGATCCGATCAATTCGGCCCCGCAGCTGAATGTGACGGTGGGCATCAAGTGGGTAATCGAGTGGTGCCCAATCCACATCTTGACGTCCATTGATCTGACCAAACTGGACCTCTGTTTCCCGTGGAACAAAGTGGGCATTAGCAGCCTGTTGGCAAAGGGTGACCAACATCGTTTTGACAATTGCAGTCAGCTGTTGATACTGAAAGCGGGCCTGAGCAGATGAGCTAACTAAGCGCAGGAGTTCTGGCTGAAGCTGGTCAGCTGCATCTAAGGCTTGCCTAGTAAATTCAACTAGGGCCAACCGATTTTCTTCCTTAGCTAAGTCCGCAAAACTCAGGGCGGAGTCACGGACGAGGTTGACGAAGACCTCCATCGCCCGGTGGAAGTAGGTTCCAATCCGGTCAGTTGAAAGGGCCAGTTCATCACGTTTACGCAGGCGTAGGCCATATTTCAAGAAGTATTCATACTGGTTGACATAGAAGTCTTGCAGCTGAGAAATCGATGCGTAGAGGACCTGATCCTTTTGATCCTCTGACGTATGCAAATACAAGGCCTGGGCCATTGGTGCTGTAATATTCTGCGTTTGATTACGGTAGTCAAATCCATGACGAATAACTGCTAAGCGGGTACAAAGTAGTTCATCATGCTTAGCTAAGCGATTCAGCGCGCGACCAACCTGCTGCCAGCTAGCTGTCCAATGCGGTCGCTGACCAACCGTAACTTCCTGGTCATCGCTAAACTGCCGGACAACTTGAACTAGTTGGTTAACGGTAGCCAGTGGAGCACTGACAAACGGCGTTGCATCAGCCTGCCCAGCGGGACTGGTAGCCAGCGGCACCACCGCACCAGTGATTTTGAAAAAGCGTGCGGTATCAATTAGGTATGGTGACGGTTGAAGCTCCTTATCATCTGTCCCGAATTGAGGGGCCGAAATAATCAGCTGCTCGCGGGCACTCATGAACCCTTGGTAATGCAGAAAAGGCTCATCTTCCAGCTGGTCCACCGCAGTTGCTGGTAGATACTGTGAATCAGCGTCAAGGTATTGACTCAGAAGGTCCTTATCACTATCCGTCAATAGCCCCTCATCATCGTGAACTTCCGGCATCACGTCATCCGTGGCCCCGATCATAAAGACAACGCGATGACTCTGGCTCTGCACAATCCCAGTTTCGGAAATGACAACCTGATCCAAGGTTGCTGGGATCTGTGAGTACTGAGCCGCTGCAAAACCAGCCTGCAGGATTTCGCTGAAGTTGGTCAGCAAATCTGTCCGGCTATCCTTTTCCACCTGACGATCACCGAGAATCAATACATATTCCTCAATGATCTGGCAGAAGGTTGCCCAAACCTGTTTGGGCCGTCTTGCTAGGTCGAGATTGCCCTGTTTAGCCTGATAATTCTGCCAATGGTTCAACCGCTTAGTTACCCCATTAGCAACTAAAAACTGGTATAACTTTGTCGCTAGTTCACGCCCCGTCTGAACCTCTTTAAGCTCATCGAAGAATGGAATTAAGGTTTGACCAACGAAGTTTCTAATCAGCTGCAACTGATCATTGACTTTTTTCTGGCGCGAACTGGCATAGTTAGCCGCTTTGGGATTGGTTCCTTTAACCTGCCATAAGTCAGCAATCTCCTTGGGATCCTGGGTTGTCCAGGCATGTTTACCCGCAATTGCCTGCTTTAAGCACCAGTTCTCTGTGGTAAAGACGGCCTCAGTCAACTTGGTCGATTCAGGACCAATCGGCAGCAATAGCCAAGTCTTTAAGAGCTGAATGATGTCACTGGTCTGATAACCATAGAGGGGAATCCGGAGAAGCGTTGTCAGTAAAACAACTAGCGGGTGTTTATCCATCCGCCGCTCATGATCATTGAAGATTGGAATCTGGTGGTTAGCAAAAACTGGGGCAATCATTGTCTGGTAGCCATCCAGGTGGCGGGTTAAGATCAGGAAGTCCCGGTAACGATACTTTCCCGTTGCTACCATTTGACGGATCTGCGTGGCAACATGGTTGAGCTCCGCAAGCCGGTTTGGAACTGATTGAACCTGAATGCTTTTAGGATCAACTAGTGGCATTCCTGCCGTCAGGTCAATCGGTTCAGCTGCGTATCGTCTGAAGAAACGGTCAAATTCAGCCAGGTCGGCGCTAACTCGGGGGCTCTGGGCATACTCTACGTTATTAATCAGTTGAACCTGCTGGGGGTGGGCCTGGGCAAACTTCCAAAGGCGGTGGTATTGCATCGCCGAATTATAAAAGAGATCATTCTTCTCCGGAAGCTCAGTAACATTGGGGTGACGCTGGTCTGGATAACCTCGATCTAAAGTAAGGGAGACCGTCGTCGTACCGGCATTGAGGATAATAGCATCAACGATCTGCTGTTCTGCTGCTGTAAACTGAGTAAAACGGTCCAGGAAGAAATGCATGTGCTTACTGGACGGTTGCTCGTAAAGATATTGGGCAAGCTGCTGGTAAAGGTCGATATTTCCCAGGAAATATTTCTGTAGCCGTTCCTCGTACGCATGGTAAATCAGCTCAACATCATGCATCTTGGCTAGCCACGCTGGATTGTCCTTAACCTGGCTGTTGGCTTGGGCCCTCTGAAGAATCGTTGAGAAGTCGTCGGCCGTGATGTTAGCCGACTGGAGCTCTGCCAACTGGTCGGTCAGTTTCTGAACAAAGCCCGGGTGCTGGATTTCACTGGCGTACAACCGGAGATCATCGGCATGCTCCTGCAGGATCTTGGTCGTCAGCATTGCCGTTCCCACCTTCGATAAGCGGGCTCGCCTGAAAATTGGTGTATCCCGTAACAGGTACCAGGCCAACCGGCTAAAGGAGAGCACTTGCACCCGGCTCGCAGCAAACCGCTCCTGCGTACTGCCATGATTTTGTCGTGCCCGCAGGCCAGCAAGAACACTAATTTCGGTTTCGAACTTGATGTGGTTAGGCACAATGTAAAAGAAGGTATCCTCAACTGGTGCTGTTCGTAATTGGTCTGCCAGCTGGTCAACCAAGACCTGCTGGTGGTCAACCGCCGCAGTCCCTAAAACAAAGTCCAGGCTTCCCATAAGTCATTCTTCCTTTCGCGCGTGTATTATATTGGCATTTTAACACACGAACATATGTTCTGACAATTGGATAAAAAAACTAGTGAGCAAGGTCACTAGTTCACAAGATCGGTGAAAGCAGCCGCGAGAAACGTTGCTTAAAGTGCAACCAGCGGGACTGCTGGTCAAAGGCTGCAACCGTTACCACCCGGCTGTTGCGAATGTCATTAACGAAGATTTGCTCCAGCTGATCCGTGGTATCGCTGTCGTAAATGAAGGCATTAATTTCGAAGTTCAGTTTGAAGCTCCGGAAGTCCAGGTTTGCCGACCCAACCGAGGCCATCTTGCCGTCAATCATCATCGTCTTGGCATGAAGGAAGCCTCGCTGATAGGTATAGATGGTCACCCCTTCATTGGCCAGGACGTGAGCATAGTACTGTGTCGCCCGGTACACAAAGGGGTGGTCTGGCTTGCACGGGATCATGATTCGGACATCAATCCCGGAATGGGCAGCGACCCGCAAGGCATCCAGGACACTATCATCGGGGATCAAGTAGGGCGTTTGGATCCAAATGTGATCCTGTGCCGTGTTAATTAACCGCAGATACCCCAGCTTGATCTTCTCCAGCTCCGATTCCGGCCCGCTGGAGACCACCTGGAGAGCGGTTGATCCGTGCTGAACCTTGATCTCGGGAAAATATTGCCGGTAGTGGTTCAGTTTCTCTGAATCTCGACTGACCGAGGCGTTCCAGTCACCGATAAAACGCCG
Source organism: uncultured Lactobacillus sp. (assembly GCA_945971245.1). Lineage (GTDB taxonomy): Bacteria > Bacillota > Bacilli > Lactobacillales > Lactobacillaceae > Limosilactobacillus. The sequence continues at coordinate 1,612 of CAMFOZ010000050.1, read as the reverse complement.
CTGCAGACCGTAGACTCCCCCGCCGACAACCCGCAGGTGCGTATCACGCCAGGGACCAAACTTCGGTAGTCGTCCTAGGTACTGATCACCAATATTGAAACCCCCGACGTAGCCAATCTTGCCGTCGAGGACCACGATCTTTCGGTGGTCACGGTAGTTCAGCCGGAAGTCAAAGAGGTTGTTGTGCGTCAACAGGAACTGCGTGGCGTGGCCACCACGTTCTCGCAGGCCATCATAAAAGCTCTGGCGAACCCCCATCGATCCCCAGGAGTCATAAAGGACCCGGACCTCGACCCCCTCGGCGGCCTTCCGTTCTAAAAGCGTCCGGAGCTGGTTCCCAATCTGATCGTTGTAAATGGTATAGAACTCAATGTGGATACTCTTCTTAGCCGCCGCAATCTCGTCGAACATCTGCCGGAAGAGCTTTTGGCCGTCCGTATAGATTGTTACCTGGTTATGCTGACTGAGGAAGGAGTCGTCCAGGCTCTGGAAAAGCATCACCGTTCGCCGATAAATCTGAGTAGTGGTGTGCCGTGGCTGGGGCATGTTGATAAACTGCTGCTTTTGCCGGTCAATCGCCTCTTGAATCCGGAGCTGGGTCTGGGTTTTCATTAAATTCAACCGCCGATGAGGCAGTTTCCGCCCGAGAAAGGCATAAATGATGAAGCCAATGACTGGAATCAGGGTCAGGACCAATAACCAGGCCCAGGTGGCTGCGATATCCCGTTTTTCACGAAAAACCGTATAGATTGCCGCAATTTCGTTGATCAGGATAATGGCCAGAATAATCCAGCGAACAATTGCCCAGGTTAACGCCATCACTACACCTCCTCACAAGTTATTATTACCATTTTAACGCACCCCTCGCTGATCGAATAGCAGCAAATATTCGAATCTGTGCTAAGATATGCATAAATTCCACAGAAAGAAGTGCAGACAAATGACACAGATTTACCTTCGCCAGGCCCAGCTCCCTGACCGGGATACCATCATGCAAATCATCGATGATGCCAAGGCTGCCATGAAGAAGGCTGGCAGTCCCCAGTGGCAGGATGGCCACCCCAACACTACTATGATCACTGAAGACATCACTAAAAAGATCGGGTGGGTGCTCGTGATTGAGCAGCAGATTGCCGGCTACGTGGCCATGCAGCTCACCCCCGATCCGACCTATCAGCATATCACTAATGGCCAGTGGGCTCAGCCGACCCAACCATATGCTACCTTCCACCGGGTGGTGATCAGTAGTCACTTCCGCGGTCACCATCTCGGTCAATTTCTGATCTCCAACTTGCTGACCCTGGGGCTGGCCAAGGGCTTCACTAACTTCCGGTTAGATACCCACCCCGTCAACGCCGCCATGCAGGGGCTGGCCAAGAGCTGCGGATTTGAGTACCGGGGTGATATCGAAGTCGATGATAAACTCGATCCCCACCGCCTGGCCTTTGAGCTCAATATCCCCCAGTCGTACAATCCTCAAGAACACGTCAGTAACGACTTCATGAAACCATTGCTCCACCACGATAAGTAAAAAAAAGACCCGTTCAGGAATCTCCCGTGACGTGTACCCCCAGAGTTGGAAATCAACTCTGGGGGTATTTCTATGACTAAA
>CAMFOZ010000049.1 GCA_945971245.1 uncultured Lactobacillus sp. | reverse complement strand
GTGGCATTCATCCCATGACTAAAGTCACGGGCTTTCTGCCACCTATCATAAGTAATTGGATATAGTTTGAATGATTAGGGAAAGCATCCCCAACTACTGAAAGATAATACAACAATAATCTAATGATCTGGTTAGGGAAGGGACAATTAATATTTGGGACGAGTGAGGATAATCCGGGGCAATTCTGTTGAATTATTAACTGGGCTTGCAGATCCGCCGGGAATTCCTTTTCCACCTTTCACTCATCTTATTGGGCAATTGCCCAACTGTAATGGATGACATGACATCATAAGTGTTAAACATACCAGTACAGTGGTATGAGGTAACGTTACAAATGGAATAAACAAAATTACGAGTGGAATAAAAGAACAACCAGAATGGAAAGCTAAACAGTGAGAATGGGTAAAATTCCAGTGAAATGAGTGTGTTGATAAAAATGGAGACATCCCCGTGTTCTGGAATAATTAAGTGAGGATGCGTGGTGGCTATTGAGCAATTGACTGAGTGGAGATGGCCAAGATTGAGTCAATTACTACTTCTTGGAACTAATCCGGCGGCTGCTATTGCTAGAGCTAGCAACTATATGTTATTATATGTTTGTTGCGAGTGGCCCAAAATATTCGCTGTGGTAATACAGATGTGAGTTTGGTTATCCTTACCCATGCTGGTGCGATACCAGCTACCACAATCGCCAGAGGGAAGACTTCTTCTGGCCAGGAACTCCTTTGAAAAGTTCCTTAATTTCTTCAACATTGGAAGGACCGGGGCTGTCTGGTTCTTCCTTTTATCTCAACATTGAAAACGCCGACTTTTGAGCCGGCGTTTTCTTTTTGCCTTTAGGCCAGCTCATCCCCAAACGTCGCACATACCAGTGATAACAAGTGCTCAGCAAGCTCTCGGTTTCTTTCTATCTGTGATTGTTCCCACTATACGTATTGACAAATTGGCAGAACATGATATTATATAGTTGTTGAAGAAATTGGGAACAACAGAAGAGGAGATAATGACGATGACAACTACTTACTCATCAGCTTATGGCTCGTTTAGTTTTGAAGAGGACTTCTACAATCAGAACAAGAAATTAATCGACGCCTATTTCGACAGAGCAGAGCTTAGAAATACCTATGGCATCGACGTTGAAGGACACGAGGGAGTGTGTTTTGGCTTTGACGGTACTGGTTATGGATCTATGCAGAAGAGTTTGCCGTGGGTTCTGAGCCCCGTCTGTATTAAGGACGAGGAACTATCTGCAGGTGAGAAAGGTCAAGTGGATCTGTTCCGAAAACTGTATGCTCTGATGATCGTTGCTCATACCCGGGTTACGTTTGAATACACTGACATAGCCATTGGTGACGGATTCGGGTTCTATGTGCGGCAGAAGGCGACGATTATTCCCAATAGTCACCGTGACGGGAGTGATCTAACTAACTTCTTTTCAGTTGAGAGCTGCACAACCGAAGACTTAGGCTACAATGACCGGAATATTATTAATGCCGGCTATGAGAATGGCTATGACTTGCACAACAAGGATGACATCCAATATCTAAAGGACGACTATCTGGACGACTGGTATTATCAACAGACAGTGACGTATCGGCAACGGCATAGTCTTGACAGTATTGTTGAAGCGCTGAAGAAACTTGCTGATGACAATAACACCTACAACGGAGCAATTGCTGAATGGCGTTTTGATAATGATTGTGGGGATGCTGTCCGGGAAGCGACACCTAATGCTACTGAGAAGTAACAAGCATCCCCAACACCGAGAAGGCTCTAGTTCAGGGCCTTCTCTTTTTTTACTTGTTTTTCATGTATATGTATTGACAATAAACTATAATGTGTTATTATATAGTTGTTAGAGGAATTAAGGAATTACAACAAAGGAGATAATAATTATGGCTAACTGTTCATCAACAAACGGAACATTTACTTTCGACAAGAACTTCTACAACCAGAACAAGCAACTGATCAACGACTACTTTGACAAGGCAAAATTGGACGGCTGCTACGGAATTGAGATTCTCGGCGCTAACGACGAGGGTAGCTTTGACTTTGACGGTACTGGTCGCTGGTCAATGGAATACAGCTTGCCATGGGTACTTAGTCCGGCTTGCATTGAAAAGAAGAACCCGACACCTGCTGAGCAGGAACAGATCAAGCTATTCTGGGAACTGCTGGATAAAATGATTAAGGCAGACACCAAAGTAGAATTTGAGTACGATGATGAGGAAAGCGGTGCTGCTTTCTATGTCCACCAAAACGCCGTGGTGGTTGCTAACAAGGACCGGAAGGAGGACGACGTGTCTAACTTCTTCAAAATCAAGAGTTGCAAGACTGAGAACCTAGACTACAACGAGTACAACCTGATCAACAATGATTACGAAGAGGGGTACTTCATGGACTCGGACGATAACATTGAAGCCCTGAAGAACGACTTCCTGAATGACTGGTACGCTGACCAGCCGGAAGGATATCGGCAGGAACACAGCCTTGATAGCATTGTTGAAGCCCTGAAGAAGCTTGCCAAGGACGATTCAGACTACAACGGGGCAATCGAGGCATGGCACTTTGACTGCGAGTGTGACGATATTGTCCGGGAAGCACTGGAACATATGGCAAAGCAACAGGCTTAACTGAATAACATCCCCCAACACTGAGGAAGCTCAAGCAGGGCTTCCTCTTTTTATTTTGCGGTAGCAATCGTGACAACTGGGAACACTCCTAATGTAGCTCTTAAAGGCCAACCAAAAAGAAAACAAAAAGAATAGATCAGTACCACGACAGCATCCCCGGGCAGCTTGAAAAGAAAGTCAAAAAAACAGAAGATTCATTAATTTATTCCACTATCACTATTGACAATTAACCGCATTGTGGTATTATATAGTTGTTAAAGGAATTAAGGAAAAACACAAAGGAGATAATGACAATGGAAAACTTTGGATCAACTGCACGGGGAACATTCACTTTTGATAAGAGTTTCTACGAAGACAACAAGGATCTGATTGACGAATACTTTGACACAACTGATCTAGCCGGTGGTTCGTGGGGCGTTGATGTTGACCACCACGAGGGCAACGTCTTCTACTTTGACGGTGTGGGAAGCTGGATGATGAGTGCCACCCTACCGTGGGCACTTACTCCGGAAGCTATTGATAAGACGGAACGGACACCTAAAGAACAGAAACAGGTAGACCTCTTCCTAGACTTCTTTGACCACTTGATTGCTTCAGAAACACACGTTGAATTTGACTATGAAGATGTGGATGCTGACGCTGAACTCTACATTCACCAGACGGCTTCTATTGGTCCTGACTATGACTGGGTAAAGGGGGACAACTTCTTTATCGTCTGGTCGCTTAACACCGAAGATCTGGGGTACAGTGACTACAAGATGATCGTCAACAATTACGAAGACGGCTACTTGATGAATGACAAGGGCAACCTGAACTTCCTGAGAGCTGACCTAGAGGACTGGTACAACGAGATGCCAAGCTTCTTCCAGAAAGAAAACAACTTTGAGGACACCTATAAGGCCGTTGTTAAGTACGCTAAGACTAACCCGAAACTCAATGGTGGCTTGATTACTCGCCGGGTAGAAGAAGACTGGGACACTGACTGGACTGATCTGGTTGACGAGGCGCTCGGAAAGAAAGAAGAACCACTAGCAGAATAAACAGAACATAGAATAAACGGAAAGAGGCTCAAACAAGGGTCTCTTTTTTATTTTGTCTAGTGTTACTATTGACAAGTGGAATATAAAATGGTATTATATAATTGTTAATAGAGATAAGGAATGCAAAGAAAGGATGGTTGTAATGAATGATAAGCCTAAGTACCGAGTAACTGATCTGACTGGTAACTTTGAGCCTGTTGACTTCTACTCGGACCAACAGTTGATTGAATGGGCAGACGACTTTGAACCGGTGATCTACTTAACTAGTATCAAGCAGGCCATTCAATCACTACGGGAACAAGACTTTACAGTTCAAATGCTGTAACTCAATTTATTTTTATTCTTTTAACTAATACTATTGACAACTATTAATGATGTGGTATCATATAGTTGTAAGGAAGTTAAGGACAAATAAGAAAAGGAGATAGATATTATGACTTCTGAATTACATTACACGTTGACTGGTAGCAAGGCTTTTATCAAGCAGGGTATGTACGGTGTTTACAGCAGTAAGAAACAAGCCCTCTGGAACGCCACTCAATTGATGAACGGTCTTTCCAAAGACAACTACGACGCCCTGAAAGTTCAACAGGAATGGGACAAGAGTAACTTTGACGGACACGAGGGCTTCAACACCGGACTGATTATCAACCGGGTATTCATTGATGACGACGCTCGGATAACCGATAACGGCTTCCCTGAACCGCTAGAGGACGAGGAAGTCTACTACGACCCGGAAGCTAAGGAATGCTTCTAGGAATGGTAAGGAGGGCCTTTTGGGGAACTGGAAGGCTCTTTTCTTATCACCCCACGAGAAATAGTAATTGACGGCAGAACGGCTCTCTGAGGCAGCTACACGGGTGCAGCAACGTGCAGGCGGCTTGAGGACTATCACTAGGAAAACGTTGAAGAATTAAGGACTAAGGAATACAGGAGGAATTAACCATGGATAGCATTAAGGGGCAAACTGTTTACGTACTGGTTGAAGTAATTCTGGACCACTGGGACTACGAGGACAGCTACGACACTTGTTGCTACGCATCCGAAGAGGACGCCAAGCAGGACTTGATTGACCGCTCAAAGAGCACGCTGGACGACTTGAAGGGCAAGGACGTTGAGGTAGGCTTCCAAGAGCTTGACTACGAACACGAGGCAGCAGATATTCAAGACGACCATTTTACGTGGCACTGGGAAGTCCAGAAGCGTCCAATTGACTAGGGCAATGCAATCATCCCCACAACTCGGAAATAGACAACACAACTGAACAACAATAAAAGAGTGGCTCAATACAACGGCCACTCTTTCTTATATCTTTGTTTAATGTATGTATTGACAATCAGCTATAATAATGGTATTATATAGTTGTTGAGTGATAAGGAACTAAAGAAAACTGAGGGACTAGATGAAGGTGGCCTTTAACCGGGCCACTTTTTATTCCATAATTCTTCGATATATGTATTGACAATTAAGAACAATGTGGTATTATATAAGTGTTAAAGGAATTGAGGAATTTTAGAAAGGAAGATTGTTATGAATAAGATTTATATACTTTCAATTGCTGACACGATTATCGGTGCTTACACTGATCTAGCTAAGACTAAGAAAGCTATCAACGAATACATTGACCACTTGTTTGACGATATGGAAGCCTACGGAGAAGCACTGGACGCCGCTGACCGGAATGAGCCATTCACCTTTGTGGTCAAGATCGTCCACTCTGATCAGCACCCAACTACTTCAATTGGTCAAACACTGAATGAAGTTGGCACGATTGTCGGCACAATGGTCCGGGATAGTGATGATGAGCTCACGGTGAAGTACAGCACTCAATCAGCAAGTGAGTATCTCGACGCTAACGACTTATCGCTGGTCACGGATAACGGGGCTTACGTTGACCCGGACAAATTAGTAGCTGACCCGGACAACCCCGTGGGCCTAACTAACAGCGACTTGATTAATACTGCTGACCCGGCTCTACTAATCGTTGACAATACAGACGAACACGCAATCTACCGTGGCGGTTGTGCTGAAGTAGCACAATACTTGAAAGAAAAGATTGCAGGTAAGACCGAATTGGACAAATAAGATAGCACAATAGCAATGAATAGGTGGCCTTCAACCGGGCCACTTTTATTTTTGAAATTGTTTAGTATATGTATTGACAACAAACTATAATGTGGTATTATATAGATGTTGAAAGAATTAAGGAACTTTGAAAAAGGAGATAATACCATGTGGAACGATATGATTATTGAATTAACTAACGGGAAGATTAACGAGGACAACATCGACAGCTTCAACTGCAAGTTCTTTTTAGCCGTGGATGAGAACCACGACAGTGATACAGAAGTTGGCACGCCTTGCCGGTTCAAGGTAAAGGTTGACGGAATGATCTTCCGGGGTTCTTACACCGCCACTTGGATAGGGGATGATGATTACCCGGACGAAACAATTCCGGCGGACATCAATCTTGAAAGCATTGACGGCAAGCAAGTCACCGAAGAAGAATATGTTGCCTAGCCACTAGCATCCCCAGCTGGATAAGCTTGATAAGCTGGGTACTAGACGGACGGCACTGGCCTACTGAGGCAGGCTGCTAGCCGACTAGCCCGGCGGCTGGGGATGAGTGCATGAAGTTGCAGCAAAATAAGCCCCTAGGGAACGTCTCCCGGGGGCTTTTCTTATGCGGTGGTTATGGTGCTTACTGATTATGTGGTATTATATACGTGTTAGTAATAAATGACGTTAAATCAGACGAGGTGATTCTATGGACATTGAAGATCTAAACGCACAACTAAAAGAAATTGCAGGTGGCCAAGTAGAAGGTGGTACTTTCCATGCTAAGCTTGCACCAAAGACTGAGGCTAGGGCTTCTCTTGACGGTGACTTCCTGAAGGTTAATCAGTACACTGAAGGACAACTGATTTTCTACTTTGGGGATGATGAGCTGGCAACAATTGACACGGTAGAAGGGACAAAGTGCTTAAAGTTTCCGACTGATCTAGCTTACTTTGACAGCGAAGGAGCTAAACTGATGTCTCAGTTCTTAGCAATTGTGTCCAAAGTGCTTGAACAAGAGGAGGCTGACGACAATGACTAAGCGAGTAGAAACATTCCACGGCATTAATGACGTGATGAAAGAAGCTATGAAGGTGGTCAAGGCTAACGGTGTAAACGTGCTGGAGGACGAGTTTGTAGTAGTCCAGCCGCTGGCCAATAACGAGGGTATTGTGATTAAGGCCGAGGGCACTGGTGAGGACCGGGAAGTTAAGGTTACCGGACTAGGGCCGGGTTCAGTCTTTGTACTTCCCAATAAAGACACGGGACTGGATATTTACAGTGACCCGGATGACGGTGAAGAGCCAAGCCCAGATGATGAGCAGGACGACGAACCGGATAATTGACCTGTACGAAGCACTTTGCCCCCACGGCACTTAACGATAATCTGGAAGAAGGAAGACATAGAAGGGATGATTGAACATGATTAAAACTAAGCTGGTAGAAGCACACCAATTCACTACAAATGAATTTGAGAAGGACATTAACAAGGCAATACGGGAACTTGCAGTCGAGAAATACAAGATTATCGACGTCAAAATTGCTCAAATGCCGGGTCCTGATCATCAACCGGGTGTGGCCATGATTATCTATGATAACAACCGTTCGGTCTACGACGAGATACAGATATTAAAAAGGGAGCGGGAGAAGGCTCTACTCTAGCACAGAAAGCCGACTACTACATGAACTTAACCAAGTATAAGAAATCAACTCTGAAAGACTTTGATGCTCTGAAACCGAGTGATTTTACCACAAGGAAAAGAAATAATTATCAATTTATAATCCCCACGGCTGCTGGGGATGATAGCTACGTTTGAGAAGGGAAAGAAAGCTCAATGATCTATGTACTTATCGTTATTCTTATTCTGTTGTATCACTGGTACAATTAGTTCGTGGGCACTTACGTGATATCATTGGCCGGATGACGCTGGACGAGGCACTGGGTAGCACGGCTCAGATCAACAAAGAACTGTTTGCAGCTATTGACCAGTTGACTTCAACATACGGTGTCATTGTTATCCGGGTCAACATTGATGAACTGGACCCTTCTAAAGAAAGTCAAGACGCCATGGACCAGTAACTTACTCCTGACCGGAGAAAACGTGCTGAAATTTCTAAGGCCGAAGGGGATGCTAAGAGCATTCAACTGACGAATGGCGCCAAGAATGAAGCCTTGGTTAATACTGCTAAGGCTGAAAAAGATGCTAAGATTTTAGCCGCTGACGCTGAAGCCTATCGTATTCAGAAGATCAACGAAACACTGGCTCAAAGTGGTGAAAACTACTTCCGGAACCAGAGCATTGACGCCTTTGAAAAGCTGGCTCAAGGTGATAGCAACCTTGTTGTTCTTGCCAAAGACGATGTGGACCAGCTAGGCAAGTTACCCGTTGCTGGTAAGCTGTTGGGCGTTAATAAAGACGAGAAGCAAGCCACAGTGGATAAGGGAAGCACTGAAGCTGACTAAAAAGCAAGCAAAGAAAAACAAATGAACCGGTCTGGGGGTGAACTCTAGGCCGTCTTTTCGTCTCTTTTTACTGTTACTATTGACAATAACATATTATGGTGGTATCATATAATTGTTGATAGGAATAAGGAACTAGCAAAGGAGATAATCACAATGATAATTGATTGCAGCTTGATTAAGCCCGACCCCAGCAATCCAGTGGACGGCCTATACCTGAACCCCCGCACAACATATGGCTGGAATGATGAACTGGCCACTGTTCTCAAACACCGGGCACTTAGTAATACCATGGACGTGGCCACTATGATTAGAGAATATGTTGATGATGAGAACGTGGACCAATACTTGGCTAAGGTTACCAGCGCTAAAGCTGCCTACCAGCTCTTCTCTAGTGTCATCCCCAGCTATGGTTATGGGTATACAGTAGAGCAAGCAGTAAAGCGAGCTACCAAAAAGTTCAGTGATCAGTTCAAGCACTTAATGTCCGGACAATTCAGCAATGCTACGGCCTACAAGTGGACATATTTGAACCCGGAATACACCAACTGTCTGCACATCAGTGACCCGAAGCTCTGCATTGACGAGTACATCATCTTCAAAGAAGAATAGGCAAGCAAAGAAGCTCTTCCCGAAGCATACCGGGTGAGGGCTTTTCTACTGTCTGAATAGAAGTAGAAGCTGACTGGAATATCCTGACAAGTGGGGATGGGCTTAAAACCTATTCAAAATATTTTTCTATCTCTATTGACAATCTAATATCATGTGGTAATATATAGTTGATAAAGGAAAAAGAACTAATTAGATAGGTAATATAAAGCGATTAAGAAAGGAACAAACTATGAGTTCAACAGTCCAATTGCGAGCACAACAACAAGAAGAATTTAACAAGATGATCAGCCGGCTGGAGCTGATCAATCAGCACCTAGAAGCCGGAAACAAGCACTAGAAACACTTAGCTCCCTGTTATGGGGATGAGTATGTAAGACGAACTAGGAGGAACTAACAATGGGAAAGATTAAGAGCATTGACTTTCTGAAGAACACGGATAATAGCTACGACGTATTGATCACCTACACGAACGATGACCAGCTTACGTATGGGATTTTACGGTTCGATGATGAACAGGGCGCTTGGGTGCTGTGGTACACGGGCCAAGACGGGGATGACGGAGTTACTTACCACGAAAGCTTCCAAGAGACAGAAGATCAGGTTAAAGATGAGATCGCTGACTGGAACAACAGTATGCTTCAATAGCTGGTCTCAGATACACGAGAGGGGATGATCGACGGTGAAAGTATCATCAAACTTGGCTTCACTATGGGCTAAGAAAGACGCCTACCAAGGCCGTGAATGGTGGTTGCCACTGATAACTCACTTGACCGATACGTCAAAAGTTATTGTATGGCTCTATGACCACTGGCTAAGCCCAGCCCAGCGTCAACTTATAGCTGGTGATTGCTCAGGCGATGCAACCAAACAACTGCTGGCCTTTGTGGGCTTCTTCCACGACTTTGGCAAGGCTACCCCGGACTTTCAGGCTAAGACGTCCTACCGCCATGACCAGCAGCTTGACCATGACATCATGGAGAAACTACTGCATAACGGGTTTACTGACCTAGCTGACTTCAACCGGGCTGATGAGATACGCCGGAAGTCACCACATGCAATTGCTGGCGAAACACTATTAGAGGCTCACGGCCTCTGTGAGGCCATAGGAGCCATTCTCGGCGGTCATCATGGTATTCCAGCACATAAGAACTTCGACGCTGTACAGGACCAGCTAGAGCCATATACGAGCAACTATTTTGGCGACGAGAAGAACGTTGAAGCAAAAGAACACTGGCAAGCTGTTTATGATGAATTGATTACTTATGGTCTGCATTACACGAGCTATGAGAGCCTATCAGACGTACCAGCAGTTACTCAGCCCCAAGCAGTGATCATTGAAGGACTACTGATTATGGCCGACTGGCTAGCTTCTAGTGAGTTTCTGGGACACAAGCCGTTGTTCCCATTGATACCACTGGAGAAGGACGTCAACGACATTGACGAGGACAAGCGGTTCAACCATGCCATGAAAGTATGGACGGGGAATGACCGCTGGCAGCCCCAGCCAATCAACGGTGTTGACCAGCTATTCAAGAAGCGGTGGGGCTTTGCTCCCCACGAAACTCAGCGAAAAATGGTGGAAACTATCGCTAAGATTAAGGACCCGGGCCTGATTATTGTGGAGGCCGGCTGTGGGACTGGCAAAACAGAAACAGCCTTGGCCAGCACGGAAGAACTAGCTGCTAAAACTCAACATGACGGTCTTTTAATTGGGCTTCCTACTCAAGCAACTACTAACGCCATGTACGGACGGGTAGAAGGGTGGCTAGATCGGCTCAGCAGCCAGCAGGAGGCCAAGCTAGACCTAGGACTGCTCCATGGTAAGGCTAGGCTTAATAAACGTGCTCAGAGTCTCCCAGAGGCCCATAACGTGGACGGTGATCATGGGGCAGTGGTAACTAACTCATGGTTCTCTGGTAAAAAGTCCATTCTGGTGGACTTCAGTGTGGCCACCATTGACCACCTGCTGATGATGAGTTTGAAACAAAAGCACTTATTCCTTCGTCACTTAGCGATGAGCGGCAAGGTGATTGTGATTGATGAGGTCCACGCTTACGACACGTTCGTTAGTTCTTACCTCCGCCGGACACTGATCTGGCTAGGCGCTTATCACGTACCAGTGATTGCCCTATCGGCTACGTTACCAGCGCAGAAGCGACAACAGCTTATCAAGGCATACGCCCGGGGCAAGTTCAGGCACGCCCCTAAATGGCCGGCAGAAGCTAACAACCTTGCTTATCCCTTGCTGACGTATCTGGATGGGAACCAAGTCTATCAAGAGACTGACTTCCCACACCCAGCGCCCCAGACAATACAAATAAACCACCTTAACAGTGATCAGGACCTAATCAAGCAGATTAAACAATCACTGCAAGACGGTGGCACGGCTGGTGTGATTGTAAGCACAGTCAAACGAGCACAAGAGTTAGCTCAGAAATTGGCTGACATGCCGACACTGTTGCTCCACTCTAGTTTTCTTGGCCCAGACCGGGCACACTTGGAAAACAAGTTGGTGGGGATGATCGGTAAGGGCGGCAAGCGACCAGAAAAACTGGTGGTAATTGGTACTCAAGTGCTGGAACAGTCCCTAGACATTGACTTTGACGTGCTCTTTACCGACATTGCCCCGGTAGACTTGCTGATTCAACGAATTGGGCGGCTCCACCGCCACCGAGTACTACGGCCGGCACGCTTGAAACGCCCACAGGTATACATAACCGGGGCCAAGAGCCTCGGAGACTACGGCCTTAACAGTTACATATACGAGGACTACTACCTGACCAAGACGGACTACTTCCTGCCAGCAGAACTGAAACTACCGGACGATACGGCTCCGTTGATTCAGAAGGTGTATGACCCCGGGGATGACGATGAAGTACCATTCTCGGGTATCAAGAAACTTCACCACGAGCTAGAACTGAAGCTTTCCAAAAAGAAAACTGCCGCCAAGACTTACCAGATAGATAACCCTCGGCCGGCAGATACGTTGCATGGCTGGCTGGATAACGACAAAAATGACGCTGACACGAACGAGGCCGTTGCTCAAGCTACTGTTCGGGATATTCAACCGACTATTGAGACAGTGCTGGTAGTCAAGGATAACGGCGGCCACTACTGGTTAGCTGATCACCGTGGCGGCCGCCCACTCAGCACGGTATCTGACGAGCAGATCAGTGAAGAGACAATTCGCCTGTCGTATGCTGTTTGCAGCCATGGCAACTTAGCTGATTTAATTGACCAGCTAAAAACTCAGACTAAGCAGTGCTTCCCAACTTGGCGGAATAGTATATGGCTCCGCAATGCACTGGCACTGGAGCTGGACACGGACTTAGCCACTGAGTTTAACGGCTATCGCCTGCAGTATTCCCCACAGGTGGGGATGACCTACGAGAAAATTCATGGAAAGAAGTGAGACTATGCAAAATTCGCTTAACTTGCTAGATGAACCATGGCTCAAGGTTAGCGATAAGGACGGGCGTATTGATACGGTATCACTGATTGATCTATTCAAACACGCCCAGGATTACCGCCAACTAGCCGGCGAGATGCCGGCCCAAGACTTGGCCATTCTCCGGTTCTTACTAGCAATTTTACTGACGGTTTACTCCAGATATGACGCTAACGGGCGACTATATGACTGGGTTGACGTTAACACCGACACGATGGAACCAATTATCGGGGACGAGGATGAGCAGGAAGATCTGCTTGACGACTACGCCGACAATCAAGGGGCTTTATATCAAACGTGGGCTACTTTATACGAAAAGGAGCAGTTTTCAGATGTGGTTATCCAGTATCTGGAGAAGCACCGAGACCGGTTCAATCTGTTTGATGATAAGTACCCGTTCTATCAAGCACCACTCGACTTTTACAACCAGTCTGTTCCTGCTAACAAACAGGTCAACTACCCGGCACTAAAGTACCGGGCTTGTAGTTCACGAGCCTTACGGC
>CAMFOZ010000048.1 GCA_945971245.1 uncultured Lactobacillus sp. | reverse complement strand
TGCGACCGACCTCGCCCAAACGGGGAAAGTAGCCGTTATTCCAGGTTCCTACTTTGGCGCCGGCGGTCAGGGTCACCTGCGGATCAGTTACGCCACCAGCCTTGATAACATCAAGGCCGCCGTTGAACGCATCAAACACTTTGTAGAGGAGGACTAACCATGACGAAGATTCTAATGACCAGCGTCCGGGACGATGAGCAGCCCGCAATTAAGGCGTTTGCCAAGGAGCACGGGGTTGAGATCATCACCACCCCCAAGTTAATTGACGATGCCGTCGACTTAACAGCCAATGTTGATGGCCTAGTGATCCAGCAACGCAGCCAGGTCGATCCTGCTGTCTACACCCAGCTGAAGGCCAACGGGATCAAGCAGATTGCTACCCGGACAGCCGGTTTCGACATGGTCGACCTGGCCGCCGCAAAGGCCAATGGTTTGACCGTCACCAACGTCCCGGCCTACTCACCCCGCAGTGTTGCCGAGCACGCCTTAATGCAGATCTTCCGGCTTCTGCGCAAGTCCTACCGCTTCGACCACCAGGTGGCTGCCAACGACTACCGCTGGTTCAGCGACGAACAGGCCCTTGAGATCCATACTGCGACTATCGGGATCATCGGGGTCGGCCGGATTGGTGGGACCCTCGCCAAGCTCCTCAACGCCCTGGGCGCCACTGTCCTCGGTTTTGATACTCATCCCCGCGATGAAATGAAGGACATCGTGGAATACACCAGTAAGGAGGACCTCCTCAAGCGTGCCGACGTGGTCAGTCTTCACGTTGACCTCAACCCAACCTCAGAGGGCCTGCTAACTGCCGAGGACTTTGCCCTGATGAAGCCAACCGCGGGCCTGGTCAACGCCAGTCGGGGACCCGTGGTCAATACCGCCGACCTGATCCAGGCTTTGAAAAAGGGCACAATCGCCGCTGCGGCCCTCGATACCGTCGAGGGGGAAGGCCCGGTCTTCCAAACCGACCGACGGGAACGGGGCCTGGCCGATGAACCCCAGATTCAGGAGCTCCACGATCTTGATAACGTCATCCTGACCCCGCACATCGCCTTCTTCACTAACCTGGCCGTCAAGAACATGGTCGATTTCGCCCTCAACGACGTTCTGCTGATCCTGGACGGGCAAAAGTCACCCCACACGGTTTCAGCCTAGGCATTAAAATTGACGCCCTTGTCCTACTCAAGTACACTGAGAGAAAAAGCAAGGGAGCGTTTTCTATGAGTACTTATAAGGTAAAGGCAACCAAGACAACCACTGGAATGCAGGTTTCCGCGGGGGCACGCGGATTTGAGATCACTTTTGCTGAACCGGAGAGTACCAACACGGGGATGAATCCGGTTGAGATTCTCCTCACCTCGTTCGGTGCCTGCCAGGCAATTACCGCTACGGAACTAGCACGCAAGCGGCACTTCGACCTCCGCGCCTTCTGGGTTGATATCGAAGGGGACCTGGGGCGCGAAGATGTGGCTAGTGACGACAATCGCTACAAATTTACCGAGATCCGCTACCAACCACACGTCCGCAGCGACGAATCAGATGAAAACATCAAGCAGTTCCTCGCCGACGTTGCTCGCAAGTGCCCGGTTGAAAACACCCTGGCATTCGGTACGAAGTTTGTTCAGGACGGTTTTGTTAAAGAAAACTAATTGAATATTAAAAAAGTCACCCGCAGATGAGGTTTTCACCTGCGGGTGACTTTTTTCGTTGCTAATTAAATGTGCCCACACCGTTAATTAGTAAATACCATCGTATGCCTTTTGGTAAAGGTCAATGATGTCTTGCTTCGTACCCTTACGTGGGTTGGAGAATGCGTTCCCATCCTTCAGAGCATTTTCAGCCATCAATGGGAAGTCTTCTGGCTTAGCACCGATTGCCTTGATGGATGATGGAATACCAACGGCCTTGCACATCTCACGCATCCCGTCGATTGACTTCTCGGCAGCTTGCATGGTGGTCAGGCCGGTGGTGTCGTAACCCATGATCCGTGCCAGTTCAGCGAACCGATCTGGGCAAGCAATCAGGTTGTACTCTTCAACCGTGGTCAGCAGCAATGCACAGCAAACACCGTGTGGAGCATCGTATTGACCACCAAGTTGGTGAGCCATGGCGTGAACGTAACCCAGGTTGGCGTTGTTGAAGGCCATCCCGGCCAGCATTTCAGCTTCAACCATCTTGGTCCGTGCTTCAACATTTTGACCATTAGCAACAGCTTCTGGCAATGCTTCTTGGATCAGTTGGATAGCTTCCTTACATTGACTGTCCGTGATTGGGTTGTGGTCAACGGAAACGTATGGTTCGATTGATTGAACAAAGGCGTCACAACCAGTAGCGGCAGTAACTGACTTTGGAACACCGAGCATCAGCATTGGGTCGTTGAAGGATACCAACGGAATGTTACGCCAGGAAACCACAACGAACTTCAAGTGGTCTTCTTCGTTCGTAATAACCGCGTGCCGGGTCAATTCTGAACCAGTCCCGGCAGTGGTGTTAACAGCCATCAGAGGTGGCAGTGGGTTGTCCAGCGTTTCAATTCCAGCCAACTTGGTGATGTCATCACCGTTAGTCAGGATAATACCGATTCCCTTACCACAGTCGTGAGCAGAGCCCCCACCAACAGTGATGATGGAGTCACACTTCTCTTCTTCGTACATCTTCTTACCAGCCTTGATGTTACGAATCTTTGGGTTAGGTTCAACACCGGTGAAGATGGCGTAGTCCACGCCAGCCTTCTTCAGTGATTCAATCGTTTGAACAACGGGGCCGTTTTCGATCTTTTCCAAGCTCTCTTGGGTAACGACC
Organism: uncultured Lactobacillus sp.; assembly: GCA_945971245.1. GTDB lineage: Bacteria > Bacillota > Bacilli > Lactobacillales > Lactobacillaceae > Limosilactobacillus. Next base: position 9,990 of record CAMFOZ010000048.1, on the reverse strand, counting down.
AGTGGCTTGTGCATGTTAAGCATCTTAGCACGGTCACCAATCTTGGCGATAACACCAGGACCAAAGAAGTTAACACTTGGCATTAAGAAATCAAATTGTCTATTCATAAATAGTAGCCTCCTCATGGCATTTGAATACGCTCTCATAATCACATAGATTCTCAACAAATTCAAGGAAAAACGGCTATTTCTGTTCATAATTGAACAAACTTTAATAATTGTTTCATTTATTTAATTTTACCGCAAAGAAATCGATTCCAAATAAACAAAAACCGACCACCGAAAATCAGTGATCGTTTAATGTTACACAATTATCCTAAACGATTTTCAAAGTCCTGGCGCAGGAGAGCGGCCTCCTGGTCATGAGTGTGAAGGAGCCGGTCGGCCTTGGCTACCGAGTCGTTTGGCATCAGGCTAATCTGCAGGTTAACTGCCATTTGAGTCATTCCCAGTCCGGCAACCACTAACCGCATGGCAACCTGGGCCTGGGTACCACCGTGCCCGCCAAACGTTACCAAGCTGACTGGCTTACCCTGCCATTCCTTTGCCAGGTAATCAAGGGCGTTCTTCAATGCGGCTGGGTAACCCCAGTTGTACTGTGGGAAGACAAAGACGAAGCCGTTATATTGGCCGATCAGCTTACTCCATTCCCGCGTCTTGGCATGCTCATAGATGCCGGTAAACGGGATTGCCGGTTCGTCCATCATTGGCAGATTGACGTCAGCTAGCTCGATTACGTCGAATTCAACCCGCCGGCTCTTCTGCAGCTGGACCTTTAACCATGCGGCTACCTGGCTGCTGCGCCGGTTAGGCCGGACACTGCCGACAATAATTGCTACTTTTTTCATTGTAGAGGACCTCCTATCAAATTGTTACCTAACTCTATTCTAAGATACTAAACAAAAAAGGCCAGCAATCTGCTGACCCCATTTTTAGATGATCTTTGTAATGATCGGTCGCCGCGATATAACGGCACCAGTCCGTGGTTGCCACCAATGTTTTAACAATCGGGCTCGAAACTGGAGCTTACGCTGCCGCGGTTCACGTTGTTCCCCTGACGTGATCGGGACAGCAATAGTGGTCAGTGGCGACGCAGTAAGCTCACTGGTAGCTGCCTGAACGGAGCGCTCAGCTGCCACGAGCCCAATGATCACCAAGCAGAGTAATAACAGTCGCTTCAACCTGTTAATGTCCATTGAAGTAGTCTATCAACTCCCCGTTTTATAATCTAACTCTATTTTAACAGGTCCGAAAGACCACCAATAGGTAACGATATAGACTATTAACAGATTTTACGATCCCTAAACTTTCCTTAATTATTTATGGTAAGGCAGCCCATTGATAATCGTGAAGGCCCGGTAGATCTGCTCAGTCAAAACCAAGCGCATCAACTGGTGCGGCAGGGTGAACCGCCCAAAGGAAATTTGCGTGTCGGCGCGTTTCAAAACTTCCGGACTCAATCCCAGCGAACCCCCAATGACAAAGGTGATGTCACTGTGCCCATAGGTCGTCAGCTGATTGATCTCCTTAGCAAACTCCTCCGAGCTGCGTTCCTTCCCCTTGATCGCTAGGGCATAGACATATTCACGGTCCTTAATCTTGGCCAGGATCCGTTCCCCCTCCTTGGCCATCACTTCATCCATCTCGGCCTGACTCAGTGATTCCGGTGCCTTTTCGTCTGGTACTTCAACAATCTGAAACTTACAGAAGCGGCCCAGCCGTTTAGAATACTCGGCAATTCCGGCCTTAAAATACTTTTCCTTCAGTTTTCCAACACCAATAATTTTAATATTCACAATTTTCCACCACTTTCCACAAATTATCCACACACTTATCCACAGGTGCATAACTCAATTTTCGGATCTCCCGAATGTTCGGCTCAATTTTAACCAGTAAAGCCCTTTCACCAATAAAAGTTATCCACAGTTTTCCACAAAAACAGTTGTTCGCTATGGACTTCCAAGAATCCAGTTATATCAAGGGATTTCATCCACTTAATTATGCAAGCATCCACTTATCAACACTATGTCAGCTTGCCTGTGGATAACTTTTCAACTGGTCTAAATACCGTTATTACAGTAATTAAGAATTTCTAAAGGAAAGTCCGCAACTTTTCCACGGACTTATCCACAGCTCATTTTAATCTCATTTTGTTGTTAAATTCCCGGTAAAAATACCACGGAATGTGCTCATCAGGCAACTGACCGTGGCATTATAAACTTTATTCTAAATTATTAACAAATTGTTCGGCTATTTATCGATTCTTTGGCTCAGACTAGGCATACTTATGAGCAATCTTACCACAGGCCGCCGCAACAATCGCCGCTAACAGGTCATCGATAAAGGTGTTGACGTGGCGACCATCCCGGTCAAACTTAGCCATGATCCCCTTCTTGACCCGGTCAAAGTACCCGAAGTTTGTTGTACCAATTGTTCCATAGATATTGGCGATCTGGAGCGCCAGCGTCTCGTCCACGCCAAAGACACCCACATCATTCTTGATGATACTGGAGAGCGGTTCAGCAACTTCTCCCGCCTCGGTCAGCCGGTCAAGCTCCAGCATCACCATGGCATTGTTCAGTAGCTCCCGCTTGTGCATGGCGTCAGTCAGGTATTCTCGGCAAAGTTCCACCGTGAGGGCTGGTTCAAACTCCTTCTGGGTCTGGTAGATCACGTCGACGAGGCCCTCTAATTCGACCCCGCGCTCTTGGAGGCGATTAACGACAAAGTTATATGCCCGGGTGTCTGGATACTTGAAGTTTCGATTGTTCATTATCAATAAGTCCTCCTGTCTTAGTCATTAATTGAATTTTAGCATAGTAAAAGGACTACGACCCATCTGACCGTAATCCTTTTACTTTCTTTATTATTGACCGTCATCCTGCTGTGACGACTGGCTATCATCACCGCTAGCCGCCTTTGTCAGGTGAACAGTGCTAGTCTGCTGCTTACCATTCCGGTAGTAGGTCACCTTGGTACTGTCACCGACCTTGTACTTGTACAGGGCCGCCTTCAGGGTATTGGTGTTGGTGACCTTCTTATCACCAAGCTGAGTAATTACGTCATACTGCTTTAATCCTGCACTGTCGGCAGCGGAGCCATTCTCAACCTGCATGACAACGACCCCTTTGCTGACACTACTTGGCAGCTTAAGGACGGACTGCTGTTGGTCGGTGGTGACATTGCTCAGGTCAACCATCCCGATCCCCAACGCCGGACGCTCAATCTTACCGTTCTTGATCAGTTGGTTAATGATCGAAACCACTTCGTTACTTGGGATCGCAAAGCCCATCCCCTCAATCGAGGAGCCCTCGTTATCTGAGGAAAGCTTCATTGAGTTAATCCCAATCACCTGACCAGCCATGTTGATCAGGGGACCACCGGAATTCCCGGAGTTGATGGCCGCATCAGTCTGGATAACCGAAGTCAGCGTACCGTCCGTCCCGGCCTTCAGTGTCCGGTTCTTAGCGGAAACAATCCCCTTCGTTACGGTGTTGGCATACTCGCTACCCATCGGTGATCCAATGGCCAGGACATCTTGACCGGCCGCAATTGAATTGGAGTTACCGAACTGGGCTACAGTAGTAACGTTAGCCGCATTGATCTTCAAGACAGCCAGGTCAGTGGCAGAATCCGTCCCAACAAGCTGGGCATCAACCTTCTTGCCATTGCTCAGAATTACCTGCAGGGCATTGGAACCCTTAACCACGTGGTTATTAGTAACAATGTAGGCCGTCTTACCATCCTTCTTGTAGATTACCCCAGAACCTTCGCTGGCCGTCTGAAGCTTACCGCTGTTGCTGGAATTTGACGAGCTGTTATCGCCACCATTGGAATAGAGGCCAAAGATTCCCATACCACTATTCTGTTGGACTTCCTGCTTGTTAATGACACTGACCACCGCTCCCTGAACGGAATCATATGCCTTGGTAGCTGCCCCGTTCAGGTCAGCCTTGTTCTTGTTGACCTTAGTACCGCCGGACTTGTTGGAGCCACTTGGTACCCGGGTGCTGGTGACGTCCTCGTGATGCTGCACGGCGCCACCCACACCAACAGCAACACCGCCCCCAATTAATCCGGCAACCAGGCCGATCCCAGCAACCTTCAGCCAGAAACGGTTACCCCGTCGTGGCGACTGTTGGTTATTATTATCCATTACTATCCCCTCCGTATCTTTTCCTTCACCATACCGGTTAATTGTGAAAAATCAATGAAGTAAGTCTTTAATTTCGGTGACACTTATAACGTTATTAGTTGACTCGGTGTTGCCGGCTCAGCATCGGCCAGCTTAAAGTCATGATCCACACCGAAATCATGTTGCTCCATCATGCTGGCAACGGTCAAGTGGGCCAATGACCGCATGTTATTATGCTGGCTCCGGTGCCCAAGGAAAATCTCCTTGGTCCGGGGACCGATAACGTCCATCAGTGCATCCGCCCCCTCCTCGTTAGAGAGGTGCCCCTCATCGCCGAGGATCCGTTGCTTCAGTGGCCAGGAGTAGGGTCCCATCCGCAGCATCTCCGTGTCATGGTTACACTCCATCAGGTAGGCATCCGCGTTTTTGATCGTTCCTGCCACCCGATCTGAGACATAACCAGTATCAGTCAGAATACAGAAGGTCTTATTATCATGGTGAACCTGATAAAACTGCGGTTCGGCCGCATCATGGGAGACCGCGAAACTTTCAATCTCCATGTCCCCCAAGTCGGCTACCTTGTTCGGTGCCAGGACATGTTTTTGCTCCAGCGGAATCTTGCCGACCCGCTTAGCCATGGCCTGCCAGGTTCCCTCATTAGCATAAACGTCCATTCCGTAACGCCGTGCCAGGACACCGACCCCGTGACTGTGATCACTGTGCTCGTGGGTTACAAAGATCGCCTCGACGTCCTTCAGCGACCGATCGATCTTGTTCATCAGATTCTCAATTCGCTTACCGCTCAATCCGGCATCAATCAGGATCCGGTGATGAGCAGTCTCCAAGTAGGTCACGTTCCCAGTGCTCCCACTGGCTAGAATACTGTATCGCAAAAAATCCTTTTCACTCACGTCTATTGCTCCTTATTTTCCTAATGAACTGGTGTTAACACTACCCGGGGTACTCCGCATGATCGTACTGTTAAAGGCATTGACCCGGAGCTGCTGAACGGTATCGTCGTTCTTGGTGCGTACCTCAATGATCCAGGTCGGCACGTAGACAGCCTGATTATGACTGCTCGTCGTTAAAAGCTTGGTATAAGCCAGCTTAGCCCACCGGACTTGAGAGTTGTTGGGGATCAAATTGTGCTTGTACAACCACGTTACCGCGTGCTGCTGACTGATTGTCGTTGCCTCGGGCCGCAAAATTCGGGTATCCTCCAGGTAGGTTTGCGTATAGCCCAGGACTTCATTGTTATTGTTGACCCGGAAACGAATCTGCCCATCTGGTGAGTTCAACGCCCGCCCGGCCAACTGCTGGGTATAGACGACGGTGTGGCGATCCGACAGCTGTGGTGCATACCGGTAATGACTACCGAGGGCGATCGACCGGTTATCCGCCACCAGCCGATTCAACCGTTTTTCCGGATGTTTCAGGTCAACCTTGACCCCGGTCTCTAGATCACTAGCGAGTTCATCAGAACTGAAATGATAATTCTGATCACGCAACTTGCTAGCCTGCTGTCCTAACTCACCATTCTCACCGGAACGCGTTCCAGCGATGTAGTAGCCACTCTGGGCATGGTTCGACAGTTCAACACTGGTGATCGCGTCTGAACGCATCTCCTTTAGGATAACTCCTTGACGGTTGGGTGCACTACTGGAAATCGTAAAGCGATTCTGCAGAAACAGGTTGCCAGCAACAACAAGGTCAAAGATGAGGAAGGCAAAAAGAAATATCCATTGAATTCGTTTGAAATTCATCTCTTATCCCCCTTACTTTAGCAGCTCCGTGTAGTCAACCCAGTGATGATGATACTTTACAAAGTAGGTTGGCACAATTTTGACGACCTTATCATCCTGCTGGTCATCTTTCCAAAGATAGCCAACCCGCAGATCAGTAATGTCTTTGAAACGGCTGTTGGCGTGTAACTCATTGATAACAGTGGTGGTTGATGGTAACTTGACCGTCTCCCCACTGAGCGGTAGTGGTACCTGAACCGTATACAGGCTCAACCAGTAACGTTCAATTCCGCTCTGGGTCGCCTGGAGCTTGGCCCCACCGTAGCCATCAGCGTTAATAATTGGGAAGCCTTCAACATAAGTCCGGTAGATAAAGGTTCGCTGATGGTCCTTAGCCTGGTCGAAGCGGATATTATCCAGAGGCATCCCCGTCTTTACCAGGGTATTGTAAAAGTGGGCATACAGCTGACTGGTCGTTACAACATTGGAATGACCGATATCATTTTCGTAGTCAACCGTTCCCGTCGTGTGATCATAAACCAGGTGGCGGTTAGTCCCATCCGTGTAGATCGTCTTATCACCATCATCATGCGAAGTCACACTGGTATGTTGATTGGTACTCAGTAGGTTAGTACTAAGATTATTGATCCGTTGGTTGCTAACCTGGTATGCCAGTTTAGGCAGCTTAAATGAATCAGGATACATCATCATGGTATGACCCTTGATGATCTTGTAATCAACTGGAATCAGTTGAACATGGCGGCCGCTCTTTGGCAGCTTGGTGAAATCACCCCGGCTGACCTGAATCCGGTAAACACTGTAGTGATAGTCCCGCAACAGGTAGATCTCGTGCTCGCCATCAAGTGGAATCACAATATGGTTGATCCCTTTGACCCGGTTCGTATCGATCGACTGGCCAAAGGTCTCGTTAAAGTCTTCGCCAGAAACACTGTCTGGGTAGTTCAGCATCAACGAGTGGTGATTACGGAGGTAGCTCAGGTAGACATCACTGTTGTTAGTCTTAACCTCACTCGTCCGGCCCAGTTTCCAATCCCGCAGGTTCTTCTTAACGTCGTTGACCAGGTTGGCCCGCTGACTGTAAAGCAGGTTCTGCTGGCCGTCTTTACCAGTCCGCACAATGGTCGTCGGTAGATAGACATCCCCCATTGACTGCGTGGTAAACTGCTGCGACTGGGCACTGCTGGTTTCCCGGCGGGGCCGCTCATACTGAAAGGGGTCTGTCCAGATGATTCCTGACAAGATCAAACTAAACAGGACCACCAGGGTCAGGGCAATCGTCAGCCAATTACTTCTCAGCTTCTTGATCATCCCAGTCATCCTCCTCTTCATATGGTACGTACGGCAGTGAGATGTAGAAGGTCGAACCGTGGCCTTCAACACTATCAACCCAGATCTGACCACCAAGCATGTTGATGACCTCCTTGGAAATTGCTAGACCAAGACCGGTCCCACCCTGCTTCCGGCTCCGGGCTTTATCAACCCGGAAGAAGCGGTCAAAGATCCGACCAAGGTCCTTACGAGGAATTCCCAGTCCTTGGTCAGAAATGCTCATGATGACGTGGTTATGAGTCTCTAGCAGGCGAACCGTGATGATTCCCCCATCTGGTGAGTACTTAATCGCGTTGTTCATGATGTTATCGATCACCTGGGTGAACTTATCAGTATCAATCTCCACCCACAGGTCCTTCTTGGTGAAGTGCCGTTCGATCTTGTACTTCTTCTTACTGGAGTCCTCTTCCTCGTTCTTAATAATCATGTCAAAGCGGTTCAGGATATAGTTAAGCAGTTCCTTGATATTGACATACTCAAGGTTCAGCTTCGTTGTTCCCGCATCCATCCGGGAAAGACTCAGCAGGTCGTTGATCATCCGGATCATCCGATCAGTCTCGCCCTGGATGACGTTCAAGAACTTCGGAGCAACCTCCTTGTCCTTCCAGGCACCATCGCTCAGGGCCTCAACATAACTGTGGACACTGGTTAATGGCGTCCGTAACTCGTGAGAAACGTTGGAGACGAACTGCTTACGCTCCCGTTCCTCCTTCTGCTGGCTCGTTACGTCATGAAGGACACAGACCAGCCCACTGACAAAGCCAGATTCCCGTTGAATTGGTGAGAAGTAGGCGTTTAAGATCAGGTTGTTGCCGTCGTTTGACATATCGATGATCATTTCCCGCTGGTCCGAGTTAACAAGTTGCCGAACCGTGTAATCATGGCGGATATCGAGTACGTCAATGATCGACTTACCGATTAAATCGTCCTCGTGATCAACTCCCAGCAGCTGCAGGGCCATGTTGTTAACAATCGTCACATTACCACGACGATCAGTCGCCAGCACCCCATCAGACATATGGGAGAGGACGCTATCCAGACGCCGCCGTTCTGAGTCCGTCGATGCCTGTGCTTCTTCCACCCGGACTGATAGGTTGTTTACAGCCCCGGCAAGCTGACCAAGCTCATCATTACCCATGACCCGAACCTGACCGGAGAAGTCCCCCCGGGCAATCCGCAGGGCCTGCTTTCGCATCTCTTCAATCGGTCGGGTTATTTCCTGGGAAATAAGAATCGCCAGGATCAGACCGATCGCAATTGTGATCAGGGCTGCTGAAAGGTAAATCAGGGTAATACTGTTGATGTTGGAATAGACCGACTCTAGGCTGGCCCGCAGGTAGACCGCCCCGATAACGTTGTTGTTGCTATTATCGACCAAAGGAATCACGTTAACATAGTAGCGATTATGATTTCCGTTGTCATAAACGTTCTCTGAGTGCGACCGGTTATTCAACAGGGTAGCCTTAATGACTTGATCAGTAGTCTTTTGTCCGATCACACCCCGGTTATCGGAGTTACTGGTTCCCCGGATGACCCCCTTGTTGTCGATTACCCGGATCTCCGAGATATTATTATTGTTAACTTCGGATAGGATCTGACGGATCTGACGGTTAGCCTTATGGGTGTCCGAACGGGCCAGCTGCTCACTCAGCGAGTTATCAACATACGATGGGAGCTCGATCGATTGTTTGAAGGTGTTTAGGTTTTGATGTTCCAATTGACGCACAAAAACCGCCCCAACGCATTCCAGCGTCAGCATCAGCATCAACGCAAATACGAGGGCGATTTTAAAACGAATCGATTGATAAAATTTTAACTTGCTGTTCACAACTGTTCAGCCTCTAATTCTGATCAGGATTTGCTAAATAGTAGCCGACACCACGCCGCGTGATCAGCCATTGCGGGTGGCTCGGATTATCTTCAATTTTTTCCCGCAGACGCCGAACCGTCACATCCACGGTCCGCACATCACCGAAGTAATCATAACCCCAGACGGTCTGCAGGAGGTGCTCCCGATTGATCACCTGACCAATGTGTTGGGCCAGGTAGTGGAGCAATTCAAATTCCCGGTGGGTCAGGTTGATATTCTCGCCCCGCTTAGTAACCGTGTAGGCTTCAGGGTGAATCGTCAGGTCCCCGACCTTGATATCAGTATTCTTATCTTCTTCAGCAGGGGCCTTCAGAGTTGCCTGCCGCCGCAGGTTAGCCTTAACCCGGGCCACCAGTTCCCGGTTGGAGAATGGCTTGGTGACGTAATCATCCGCCCCGAGTTCAAGTCCTAAGACCTTATCAAGCTCCGAGTCCTTGGCCGTTACCATGATGATTGGCATCGTGTGCTTGGCCCGCACCCGCTTAGCCACTTCTAGGCCATCGATCTTTGGCAACATCAGGTCCAAGATGATCAGGTCTGGGTTTTCACTTTCAACCTTCTCCAGGGCCTCCTCGCCATCGTAGGCGGTTACGACCGAATAGCCTTCTTTTTCAAGATTAAATTTAATAATATCTGAAATTGGTTTCTCGTCATCAACGACTAGTATTTTCTTTGCCATTTCAAAATCCCCTCCATGGGTGATTGTTTACTTAACCTAAACTTAGTAACCGTGCCCCCATTATAGCACAGCTAAGGTTTTTATTATTTTTTGACGAATTTATGTTGACAGTCAGGGTGGGCGGTGGTAAATTAATAAAGTACCTTGTTGAGAGGTAAAAGATATGGGCAGTTAGCTCAGCTGGCAGAGCAACGGACTCTTAATCCGTGGGTCCA
>CAMFOZ010000047.1 GCA_945971245.1 uncultured Lactobacillus sp. | reverse complement strand
CTTACCTGCTGAATGAATCAACTGTTGAGTACGTCAGTGATCTGAAGCGCTTGGATCATCATGATAATAAGTAAAAAGGCGACCATTTTGTGGTCGTCTTTTTTACTTATATTTACTTTAGCTGATCATGATGGTGCCTTCAGGAGCCTCAAATGGGTGTTCCTTGTTGATGTGGTCGTAGAAGAGGACCCCGTGCAAGTGGTCGATTTCGTGCTGGCAAACAATTGCCGGGTAGTTCTTCAAACGAACTTGGTGCTTTTCACCGTTGACATCCTGGTAGCGCAGGGTGATCCGGTCGTGCCGCGGCACGTAGCCCGGAACGTCTTTATCGACGGAGAGGCAACCTTCACCTTCCGTCAGGGCACCGTATTGAACGGATTCGCTGACGATTACGGGGTTGATGATTACGTCCTTGAACAATGGCTTGGCGTTCTCGTCGTCATCGTCAATCGGTGGGACCAGAACAGCGGCCATCTGCTTGGAGACACCAACTTGCGGGGCAGCCAGACCGACACCAGCACGAAGCTTGTACTTTTCGCACAGCTCGGGATCTTGACTAACCTCGAGGTACTCCATCATCTTTTTTGCTAATTCTTGATCTTCTTTTGAGAGTGGGAACTCAACTTTTGCTGCTCGCTTTCTTAAGACGGGGTTACCGTCGCGAGTAATATCCTTCATAAGGTACAAGAATATTCGCCTCCAAAATTTACTCTAACTCATTAATTTTATCATACTCACCAAAAATAGCTAATTAAATAAAGCAGATTCATAAAAAAATACGCCAATCTTTAAAATAACTCTTTCACAAGAGACTTTTTAGTCATTTCTTAATAAAAAAGTATATGAAAGCGCTTGTTTTATGCCAAAAAAAGGCTATACTAGAAAATGTAAGTAGGCAATCGCTTACATGATGTTAATTGGATTTGGAAAGGGATGTTTTATAATGGCCAAAGCTGTTGACTTTGCAAAGATTAAAGCCGATGAAGGCGCTGCATACGCAAAGCCTGTTCAAATTCTTGATAATGATGGGAACGTTGTTAACAAGGACTTAATGGCTAATTTCACTGATGACCAATTAGTAGACTTAATGAAGAAAATGGTTTGGGAACGTGCACTGCACGAACAAACTATGAGCTTCTCACAACAAGGTCGTTTAGGCTTCTACGCTCCAACCTGGGGTGAGGAAGCTTCCGAAATGGGTACGGCATCAGCATTCAAGAAGCAGGACTTCCTTTGCCCTGCATACCGTGACTTACCACAATTAATTCAACACGGTGCTACTGTTGCTCAAATGTACCTGTGGTCCAAGGGTCACCTCAAGGGTAACCTGTTCGAAGCTCGTGCCCTTCGTCCACAAATCATTATCGGTGCTCAGATGGTTGAAATGGCCGGTGCTGCACTTGGTATCAAGAAGAACGGCGAAAAGGATACCGTTGCTTATGCCTACACTGGTGAAGGTGGTTCTTCACAGGGTGACACCTACGAAGGTATGAACTTCGCCGGTGCCTTCCAAGCACCTGCCGTATTCATCATCCAGAACAACGGTTGGGCAATTTCTTACCCACGTAAGCTTCAAACCGCAGCACAAACCATTGCTCAAAAGGGTGTTGCTGCTGGTATCCCAGGTGTTCAAGTCGATGGGATGGATGTACTGGCATGTTACGAAGTTGCTAAGGAAGCACGTGAATTCGCTGCTGCCGGCAACGGTCCAGTTCTGATTGAAACCTTAACTTACCGGTTCGGTGCCCACAGTTCTGCTGGTGACGACCCTAGTCGGTACCGTACCAAGGAAGAAGAAAAGCCTTGGTTCGACAAGGACCCACTGATTCGGCTTCGCAAGTACTTAACTAAGAAGGGCCTCTGGTCTGAAGATGAAGAAAAGAAGTACGCCGATGAATGCAAGGACGACTTCAAGAAGGCTATCAAGGAAGCTGACTCTGTTGAACCAGAAAAGGTTTCTGACATGCTGAAGCGGACCTTCGAAGTACCAACCCCAGATATTAAGGAACAAATCAAAGAGTACGAAGCAAAGGAGTCGAAGTAATCATGGCTAAAAAGACATATATCAAAGCTATTACTGAAGGTATTGACATTGCTTTGGCTGAAGATCCAAAGACATTGGTCTTCGGTGAAGATGTTGGTAAGAACGGTGGTGTCTTCCGTGCTACTAATGGCTTACAAACGAAGTATGGTAAAGATCGTGTATTCAGTACCCCACTTGCTGAATCAGGTATTTTAGGGATGTCAATTGGTCTGGCTGCCACTGGCTGGCGTCCAGTTCCAGAAATCCAGTTCATGGGCTTCACTTTTGAAGCTATGGACTCCATTGCCGGACAGATGTCACGTGTTCGTTTCCAATACAACGGTACTAAGAACATGCCAATCACTATCCGTACTCCTTACGGTGGTGGTACGCACACTGCTGAACTTCACGGGGACGACCTCGAAAACTTCTTCGTTGGTATCCCAGGACTCCGGGTTGTTACCCCAAGTTCTGCTTACGATGCCAAGGGTCTGGTAATTTCTGCTATTGAAAACAACGACCCAGTTCTGTTCCTTGAAAACCTTCGTCTCTACCGTTCTGTTAAGGGCGAAGTTCCTGACGACAAGTACACTGTTCCGTTGGACAAGGCTAATGTTGTTCAAGAAGGGAACGATGTTACGATCGTTACCTACGGTGGAATGGTTCCAGAAGCTGTTAAGGCTGCTAAGAAGCTGGCTAAGGACAACATTTCCGCTGAAGTTATCGACCTTCGTTCACTCTACCCACTTGACACTGACACCATCTTTGAATCTATCAAGAAGACTCACCACGTTGTAATCGTTCAAGAGTCACAAAAGATGGCCGGTGTTGGTGCCCAAGTTGCTTCTGCAATTTCTGAAGGTGCCATCATGTACCTGGATGCTCCAATTACCCGGGTTGCTGCACCTAACTCTGTCTACCCATTCCCAATGGCAGAAGACGTATGGCTTCCACGTGCCAAGGAAGTTGAAGACGCAGCTCGTCAAGTAGTTAACTATTAATCACAGCCAATTCGCTACGATTAATTAGAAAGGAAGTTAAATAATATGGCTTACAAGTTCAGACTACCTGAAATGGGTGAAGGCCTTACTGAAGGTGACATCGCTTCATTCCTTGTTAAGGAAGGCGACCAAATCAAGGCCGATGATCCATTAGTAGAAATTCAAACTGATAAATCAACCACTCAATTAGTATCACCAGTTGATGGGACCGTTACTAAGCTTGATGCTAAGGAAGACGATCACGTTGAAAAGGGTGATGACCTGGTTGAAATCGACGACGGCAAGGATGGTGTAAGCACCAACGTTGAAGCCGACGATGACGAAGACGCCGGTGATGACTCTGCCGATGAAGCACCTGCTGAAGAAGAATCCTCTGCTCCAGCTGAGAGTGCTGCTCCAGCAAAGCCAGCTGCTCCTGCCAAGGGTGGTGTTGCTCCATTAGCAGAACCAAACAAGCTGGTTATGGCTATGCCATCAGTTCGTCAATACGCCCGTGACAAGGGTGTTGACATCTCCTTAGTACAACCAAGTGGTAACCACGGTCAAGTTCTGAAGGAAGATATCGACAACTTCAACGGTGCTGCTGCTAGTGCTCCAGCTGCTGCTGAAACTGCTGCCGCTGCACCAAAGGCAGGTAACACGATCACACCTTACACCGGTGCTGGTGAAGATGCTGAAACTCGTGAACCATTGTCCAACATGCGGAAGATCATTGCTAAGAACATGCGTGACTCCGTTGACATTAGTCCAATGGTTACTGTCTTCGCAAATGCCGAAGTATCTAAGCTGATGGCTAACCGGAAGAAGTACAAGCCAGTTGCTGCTGAACAAGGTATTCACTTGACCTTCCTGCCTTACGTTGTTAAGGCCCTCATCGCCATGATGAAGAAGTACCCAGAATTCAACAGTTCAATTGATGACAGTACTCACGAATTAGTTCAAAAGCACTACTACAACATTGGTATTGCTACAAGCACTGATCACGGTCTGTACAACCCTAACATCAAGAACGCTGACTCCAAGAGTATGTTCGAAATCGCTAAGGAAATCTCCGACAACGCACAAGCTGCCGAAGATAACAAGCTTAGCCCAGACAGCATGGCTCATGGTTGCATGACCATCTCCAACATTGGTTCAATGCGTGGTGGCTGGTTCACGCCAATCATCAACCAACCAGAAGTTGCTATTCTTGGGATGGGTACCATTGCTACTGAACCAGTTGTTAATGACGAAGGCGAAATCGTTGTTGGTCACAACATGAAGCTGTCATTGACTGTTGATCACCGTCTGATTGATGGTGCCTTAGCTACTGAAGCTTTGAACTACCTGAAGAAGCTTCTTGAAGATCCTGAATTGTTAATGATGGAGGGCTAATTAAATATGGCTGATGTTGAAAAGAAAGATACGGTTATTGTCGGAGGGGGTCCTGGTGGCTACGTTGCCGCCATTCGGGCTTCCGAATTAGGACAAAAAGTTACCCTGATTGAAAAGGGTGACCCAGGTTTAGGTGGTGTCTGCCTGAACGTTGGTTGTGTGCCTTCTAAGGCCTTGATTGCGGCTGGTCACCGGCTTCGTGAAGCCCGTGATGCCTCAACCTACGGAATTTCTAAGACCGATGCAACGATCGACTTCAAGAAGACCCAAGACTGGAAGCAGCACAAGGTTGTTGACCGGATGACCCGTGGTGTCAAGATGCTGCTCAAGAAGCACAAGGTTGAAATTATCGAAGGGGTTGCCATGATGGACAACGACCACCAACTTCGTATTATGAAGTCTGGTCCAAAGCAATTCATGGACTTCGATGGTGGTACTAAGATCACCTGGAACAACCTGATCTTGGCTACTGGTTCACGTCCAGTCGAGATTCCTAACTTCAAGTTTGAAGGTCGGGTTATTGACTCTACTGGTGGCTTGAACCTGCCAGAGATCCCAAAGGAATTTGTTGTTATCGGTGGTGGTTACATCGGGACTGAATTGGCTGGTGCTTATGCCGACCTTGGTTCACACGTAACGATCATTGAAGGTACCAACAGTATCCTTGGTGGCTTCGACAAGGACATGGTTAGCGTCGTTGTCAAGAACCTGAAGAAGAAGGGCATTGACATCATCACTAACGCCATGGCTAAGAACTCTACTCAAGATGATTCTTCTGTCACGGTTACCTACGAAGTTGATGGTAAGGAACACAGCATTAAGGCAGATTACTGCATGGTTTCTGTTGGTCGGAAGCCAAACACTGACAACTTTGCCCTCGATATGACGAGTGTTAAGCTCAATGATCACCATCAAGTGATCGTTGATAAGCAGGGTCGGACTAATGTGCCAGGTATCTGGGCAATTGGTGATATTGTTCCAGGTCCTGCCCTGGCTCACAAGGCCTTCTTTGAAGGTAAGACCGCTGCTGGAGCGATTGCCGGTAAGAACACCGCCAATGACTGGGTAGGTGTACCCGCTGTCTGCTTCGCTGATCCTGAACTGGCTCAAGTCGGGATGACTGCTGACGAAGCTAAGGAGAAGGGCATCGAAGTTGCTACCGCTAAGTTCCCATTTGCTGGTAACGCTCGTGCGGTATCACTCGATCAACCAGAAGGGTTCGTACGCTTCACCTACACTAAGGACAAGAAGAACGTCGTTGGTGCCGAAGTTGTTGGACCAGAAGCAAGTACGCTGGCTGGTGAATTGTCATTAATCGTTAACTGCGGTATGAATGTTGAGGATGTTTCCTTAACCATTCACCCACACCCAACCCTTAATGAACCAATTCAAGAAGCCGCTGATGTTGCAATGGGCTTCCCAACTCACATTTAATTAAGTTACCAACATCTTAATCAAATCCGAAATGCGTTGTCGTAATTGACAACGCATTTTTGGTTTTAAATAAACGTTTGGCAAGGAAGAATTGTATAATAAGAATAAAGCTATTTGAGGAGTGATCAACATGCAAAGCCAAAATTACTCTTACCCATTAAACCCGAGCTGGTCAACTGCCGAGATGGAGACGGTGATTGCAATGCTGCGGGCAGTCGAGGATGCCTACGAGGTGGGAATCAATCGAGAAGAACTGCTGAAACGTTACCGGGCTTTCAAACAGATCGTTAATTCCAAAGCGGAAGAGAAGCAGATCGGTCGGGACTTCGAACGTGAATCCGGCTATGTTCTCTACCGAGTGGTTAAGCAGGCACAGGGTAGTGACGCCCGGACAATCAAGATGGCTGGCGATCAATAATGCTAGAAGAGATTGACTCACAAGTACAAAAACTAATGCGCACTGTCAATCAACGGGCCTTACAACACCTGGACGGTTCCTCTTACCGGGTGGACACCAAGAGCAGCTACAGTGACCTGGTGACGACGATTGACCGCCAGAATGAGCAAGAACTTGATCGTCGGCTCCGGGAGATCGACCCGGGCTGCCGGATCCTGAGCGAGGAGGGCTTTGGAGACCAGCAGCTTACTGATTTGAGGGGTCACGTTTGGATTGTCGATCCCTTGGATGGGACCCTCAATTTCGTTAAGCAGCATGACCACTTCGGCATCATGCTGGCCCTGTATATTGATGGTAAGCCAACCCTGGCCTACATCATGGACGCCGTTAATCAAGATCTTTACCATGGGGGCAACGGCTGGGGCGTCTTCAAGAACGACCAGCGCCTGGCTACTCCCGCTGACACCAGTCTCCACGACAGTCTGATTGCTATTGGTCGTTCGCTGGTTCTAGACAATGTTGCTAACCTTCCTGAGGTGGCCCGGCATGCCAGTGGCCTCCGGATGTACGGCAGTGCGGCGATGGAGATGATCGGGGTGCTGACCGGTGAATTGGGAGCCTACATTTCATACCTGCGGCCATGGGACCTCGCTCCGGGACGGGTACTGGCGGAAGAATTAGGATTGACGGTTAAATCAATTGACGATGATGGAATAAGTGTGCTATCATCTAATCTTGTATTAGTAGCAACAAAGCGGGCGAGCCAGGACATCCTGCGTCTCACTGACTAGTTGTCGAAGCTGTGACCCAATTGTCACAGTTTTTTTATGAAATCAGTCTCGAACCAGTGTATACTAGTTAAGATGAACAGATTGAAACGAAAGGAAGAATTACGCTTTGAAAACTCGTGAGGACATTCGTAACATTGCGATTATTGCCCACGTTGACCACGGTAAGACTACCCTGGTTAACGAAATGTTGAAGCAATCAGATACTTTACCAGAACACTTCAGCATCCAAGACCGGGCCATGGATACTAACGCCATTGAACGGGAACGTGGGATCACTATCCTGTCCAAGAACACGGCCGTTAAGTATGGTAAGTACCAAATCAACATCCTGGATACCCCAGGTCACGCCGACTTCGGTGGTGAAGTTGAACGTGTTATGAAGATGGTTGATGGGGTACTCCTGGTTGTCGATGCCTTTGAAGGGACCATGCCACAGACGCGGTTCGTTCTGAAGAAGGCCCTGGAACAACACCTGACACCAATCGTTGTTATCAACAAGGTTGACCGGAAGGGTGCTCGTCCAGAAGAAGTTGTCGACGAAGTATTGGACCTCTTCATCGAATTGGGTGCGGACGAAGATCAACTGGACTTCCCAGTTGTTTACACTTCTGCTATGAACGGGACTTCCAGTTACGATTCCGACATTTCTACTCAGGAACACACGATGAAGCCACTGTTTGACACCATCGTTAAGACGATCCCAGCTCCAGTTGACAACTCCGACGAACCACTGCAGTTCCAAGTTGCTATCCTGGATTACAACGACTTCGTTGGTCGTATCGGTATCGGTCGGGTCTTCCGTGGTAAGATCAAGGTCGGTGACAATGTTACCCTGATGAAGCTTGACGGGACCAAGAAGAACTTCCGGGTTACTAAGCTGTTCGGTTTCTTCGGTCTGAAGCGGTTGGAAATCAAGGAAGCCAAGGCTGGTGACTTGATCGCCGTTTCCGGGATGGAAGACATCAACGTTGGTGAAACGGTTACTGACCCAGACCACCCAGAAGCATTAACGCCACTGCGGATCGATCCACCGACGTTGCGGATGACTTTCCGGACCAACGATTCACCATTTGCTGGTCGGGAAGGTAAGTTCGTGACTGCTCGTCAATTGGAAGACCGTCTGAAGCGTGAAATGCAGACTGATGTTTCCCTTAAGGTTGACGATACGGATGATCCAGGTGCTTGGACCGTTTCTGGTCGTGGTGAATTGCACCTGTCCATCCTGATCGAAACTCTGCGGCGTGAAGGATACGAATTGTCCGTATCTCGTCCAGAAGTTATCTACCGGGAAATCGATGGTACGATGTGCGAACCATTCGAAGAGGTTCAAATCGATACGCCAGATGAATACACTGGTGCCGTTATCGACAGCCTTTCTAAGCGGAAGGGTGAAATGAAGAACATGGAACCTGGTGAAAATGGCCAGACTCGTCTGATCTTCCTTGCCCCATCACGTGGTTTGATTGGTTACTCCACTGAATTCATGACGCAAACTCGTGGTTACGGGATCATGAGCCACACCTTCGAAAAGTACGCTCCAGTTATCAAGAACTGGAACCCAGGCCGTCAAAAGGGTACGCTGGTTTCCATGAACGCTGGTAAGGCTACTACCTACGCTATGATGGGTATCGAAAGTCGTGGTCAACTGTTGATCGACCCAGGTACGGAAGTTTACGAAGGAATGATCGTTGGTGAAAACAGTCGTGAAAACGACATCACGGTTAACATCACCAAGGGTAAGAACCTGACCAACGTCCGTGCTGCTGGTTCTGATGAAATGGCCCACATCAAGACCCCAACGCACCTGTCTCTTGAAGAATCCCTTGAATTCTTGAACGAAGACGAATACTGTGAAGTTACGCCAGAAAACATCCGGCTGCGTAAGAAGATCCTGAACACGAATGCTCGTGAAAAGGAAGCTAAGCGCCGTCGTGCTGCTACGCGTAAGTAATAAATAAGTTTAAGAAAACCCGAAAGGCACTATGATGCTTTTCGGGTTTTTCGTTATGATGCTATAATGAAAAGGATACTTTAATTTGAGCGGGTGTACTATGTGAAAAAGATTAAGCTCCGGCCCCGTCGTGGACTGGCAACAACAATTAAACAGAATTTTCATTTCTGGGACTATTATCTGATGGTTCCGTACCTTATCCTGTGCTTGATCGGGATCGTGATGGTTTATTCTTCAAGTGCAGCGATTCAGATGCAGAACGGGGGCACGCCGCAGGGATATTTACTCAAGCAGAGTATTTACGTTATCCTGGGGATTGCTGTTCTTATTTTCTGCGCCAATTATCCCTTGGAGCGTTACCGAAGACCGCGTTTCCTTGAATATTCCACAATTATCATGGGAATATTACTGATGGTAGTTCTTGTCCTCGGGAAGGCGGTTAACGGGGCAAAAGGATGGCTTAACTTAGGGCCGATTAACATTCAGCCCGTAGAATTTTGTAAGCTGTACTTTATCCTATATCTAGCAGACCGGATGGCACGGGCACGGCAGAAAGGTGAGCATTTCCTGCTTTCTAAAAAGTCGCATGGGTCAATGCTTCTTGCCGCCTTTTATCTGTTCTTGATCTTTATTCAGCCAGATACAGGGGGATTTGCGATTAACTTCAGCATCATTATGGTGATGGTTCTTGCCTGTGATATTCGTTGGGGAAAGGCGATTACCGCCGTTATTGTCTTTCCGTTGGGCCTATATTTTGGCCTGCAACTGGCGATTATTAACGGTTGGCTGCACGGTGGCTATCGGATCCAACGTTTCATTGCCTTCATGAATCCGTTTGGTAACGCAAGCGGGTCCGGAAGCCAACTGGTTAACTCCTATTATGCTATTAGTAACGGGGGGATTTTTGGGGTTGGCTTAGGGAATAGTGTCCAGAAGATGGGGTACCTTCCTGAACCCAACACTGACTTCATCATGGCAATTACCAGTGAGGAACTTGGCCTGGTCGGCGTGACCATCATCCTGGTCCTCCTGCTGGTTTTGATTTGCCGGATGATCCAACTGGGGGTCAAGAGTGCTTCGTTGTATCAGGCCCTGATTTGCTATGGGTCAGCCACCTTCTTTACGATTGAAACCTTCTTTAATATCGGAGGGGTCCTGGGCCTGCTCCCGATTACAGGGGTGACCTTCCCATTCATCAGTTATGGTGGTTCAAGTATGCTGGTGCTCTCGGCGACGGTGGGCATCATCATCAACATTAGTATTCGGCAGAATAAGGCCCAACTTCAAGTAGGGGAGCCATTCCTGCCTACAGACTAGTAAGGATATGATAAGATGTTTAAGTTAACTGATCGGCGGGCCCTGGTGGTGTACATTAACGGGAACCGCGTTGTGCGGACGTTGCGCCACTATGGAATTGTGCGCTACGTTTCCCGGCGGATGCACTACGTTATTCTATACGTAAACCAGGACCAAATTGACCAACTGAAGCCGAAGATCAGTCACCTGCGGGCAGTGCGAGCGGTTGAAGAATCGGCGCGGCCCGACCTTGATCCGACCCTGACGGATCTGGAGATGACTGGCTTGTATAAAATGCATGATGAGGATGATAAGTAATGAGAGTAGTATCTGGTGAGTTTCGTGGCCGTAAGCTGAGCGCGGTACCCGGCATGGCGACGCGTCCGACAACCGATAAGGTAAAGGAGGCCCTCTTTAACATTATCGGGCCGTACTTTGATGGTGGTCAAAGCCTGGACCTGTTTGCTGGTAGTGGGGGGCTCAGTATTGAGGGAGTTTCCCGCGGAATCGAGCACGCCGTCTTGATTGACCGGCAGTACCAAGCGATTAAGACAATCCGGCGTAATATCGATGTGACTAAGCACCCGGAACGCTTCACGGTTTACAAAATGGATGCCCGCAAGGCCCTGGGGATGCTGGGGAAAAAGCAGGCACATTTTGACATGGTTTACCTCGATCCACCATATGCCAAGCAGCAGATTTTGAAGGACCTTGATCAAATGGTTCAGGATGACCTGCTTAATGATGGCGCGGTAATTGTTGCCGAGACCAATGAGGCCGCTAATTTACCGACAGAGGACCTGCCAAACTTTACGTTTATTCGCCAGCAGACCTATGGTATAACAGTACTAACCATTTACCGTTTTCGAAAGGAGTAGTTTGTTGTTATGAAAGTTGCTGTATTTCCCGGGAGTTTTGATCCCCTGACCTTGGGACACCTCGACCTGATTAAGCGGGGGAGTGCCCTCTTCGACCAGCTGGCAGTTGCGGTGATGACGAATACCAGCAAGAAGCCACTGTTTTCCGTTGAGGAACGGATTCAACAAATCAAGGAGGCTACGGCCGGCTTGGACAATGTTTCCGTAATTACGGCGTCCGGCCTAACCGTTGACCTGATGAATCGTATCGGGGCTGATTACCTGATGCGGGGGTTGCGGAATAACGCCGACTTCCAATACGAGCGGGATATTGCCGCTATGAACAATTTCCTGGATGACCAGTGCGAGACCATCTTCTTCCTCGCCAAGCCGGAATACCAGCACCTGTCAAGTAGCCTGCTGAAGGAGGTTACCTCTAATGGGGGTGACATCTCCGCATACCTGCCAGCAAACATCAATGCGGCACTGAAGAAGCGGCTGGAAGAACGTCAATTAATGCGGGTAAAGGAACATAATGAAAAGACAAGATAAACAAGTCCTGCGCTGGATTGGGGTTGTCCTAGCCCTGATTCTCTTCTTGGGTTGGTTCTTGCTTTGGCCACTGAATTCCTACGTTGAAGCGCCAGGGAACGCGACGAACCTACGCTCGTTTGTTCAGGTGAAGGGGCACCCTGATCCAGGGAAGGGCAGTTTCATGATCACATCGGTGGCCTTGCAGCGGGCCCACCCAGCAACCTACCTTGTTGCCAAGGCCGTTCCATATCTGTCGATTGAGAAGGCCGACGATGTTACGGGCGGCCAAAGTGGGGCCACCTTCGACCGGGTCCAGCACTTCTACATGCAGAGCTCGATTAACGAAGCGATTGCGATTGCCTACAAGGCAGCCCACCAGCAGGTTAGCAGACGGTATCTGGGGATCTATGTCCTCCAGGTAGAGCCCAACTCTAAGTTCCGCAAGGCGATTAAGGTGGGGGACACCATTACCAAGGTTGATGGCCGCCACTTCAACACCGCCCAGGGCTTTCAGAAATACATCGGTAAGCAGAAGGTCGGGTCACCTCTGACTGTCACCTATGAGCGGAATGGTCGTCAACACCAGACTACTCACCGTCTGGTTAAGTTAACCTCGACGCGGGCTGGGATTGGAATCCTCTTGACGAATAACATGAAGGTGAAGACCAAGATACCAGTACGGGTGGATCCCGGTGAGTTGGGTGGCCCGTCCGGTGGCTTGATGTTCACCCTGCAGATCTATGAACAGATCAGTGGCCACGACCTCCAGCGGGGCCGGAAGATTGCTGGTACCGGGACGATCGCTCCTGATGGTAGTGTTGGTGAGATTGGCGGGATCGATAAGAAGATCATCGCTGCCCACCGTGCTGGGGCCACCATCTTCTTCGCTCCATATGTCAAGCCAACCAAGCTGGTATTGAAGTATGAAGAAGGCCACCAGACTAATTATCAACTGGCCAAAAAGACGGCGAAGCGGTACGCACCGGGGATGAAAGTTGTTCCGGTAACCTCGTTCAAGCAGGCCGTTCACTATCTGGAAAAGAATTGATAAATAACTACGGCTTTATAGGCCGAACCGAAAAAGAGCTATGACAAAAGCAACTTTGTCATAGCCCTTTTTTCATGGCAAAATACTGATCTGCCGTATTTATTATATGGGAGGGGATACCATGGAACGTCTGAAAGAAATTTGGGAAAGCTACCGTTACCAACTA
>CAMFOZ010000046.1 GCA_945971245.1 uncultured Lactobacillus sp. | reverse complement strand
TATGATCTAGCCGTTGGAGCTTATAGAGAGCCACCCCCACTTGTGCGGGGAAAAGTGTATAGCTTATCTAATAAGCAGAGTTCTAACGGAGCCACCCCCACTTGTGCGGGGAAAAGACTAAGCAAAAGCTATTTTGCTAGGCTTTTTAGCCCCGCAGCATAGCCA
Organism: uncultured Lactobacillus sp.; assembly: GCA_945971245.1. Taxonomy (GTDB): domain Bacteria; phylum Bacillota; class Bacilli; order Lactobacillales; family Lactobacillaceae; genus Limosilactobacillus. Next base: position 12,977 of record CAMFOZ010000046.1, on the reverse strand, counting down.
AATTGTTTAGTTGGTCGCCACCCAACACTTATATAATACCACATTGTAGGGCAAGGTCAATCATCCCCACCCTATTTTTTATTTTATTTTTGTGTTCCTATTGACAATGACTTATAATATGGTATTATATAGTTGTTGAGAGGTTAAAGGAATAAAGGATAATTTGAAAAGGAGTTAATAATCATGAGTACACGTTCATTTATTGCAATTCAACACGAGAATGGAAGCTTTGACGCTATCTACTGCCACTCCGATGGTTACCTCACCAATAACGGTAAACTCTTATTTGAAAACTACCGGACCCCAGAAAAGGTCCAGAAATTGATCGACTTAGGCGGTATTTCTTTCTTAGGTACCACGCCGGATCAAGATCCAATCATTAAGAAGTACGGCTTCTTGTCGGACTCTGAAGAGTTTATGAATTTGCCCATGGAAGAACAGGATAAGGCCTGGAAAAAGATATACGGAACCATGGCCTACCACCGGGACCGGGGCGAACGGTTAGACATTGTGCACGCTGATTCACTTGCTGAACTCAACGCGGCATTCAAAGATAGTTGGACCGAGTACCTCTACCTCTTCAAGAAGTCCTCAAAGACCGGGGAGTGGAGCTGGTCCGTGAAAACCATTCACGACAATGGCCAGGAGTTCATCCCCGACTGTATCGACCACGAGCTTGAAGCTGGCATGACTCACGGCCACTGGTACTCACTAACCCGTATCATGAAGCACTACTATCAACTTAAAGCCGAGCAAGAAAAAGAACAGGCCAAGCAACCAGCCTAACTAATAGCAAGCGCCCCCACTGTCTGGGGGTGCTTTTATTTTTGCTATTTTCTGTCCCTGTGAGTGTTTGACTGCTGCCACGGCTAGTTCATGGCCACCACAATTGCAGCGGCCCCCATGGCCTGCTGTGCACCGCTGGGGATGATATACGTTGCCCTGGGTGGTTTAATGCTGCCGGGTTGCTGGTAGTCAGTCCCTGCTGCTGGCCCGGGGATGTTTGTTTAGCCTAAAAGCAGGCGACAAAAAAAGAACAATTTTCAAGGCATGTTGTGGTGTAAGCCGTGAAAAATTGTTCTCAAAAAACACATATTAAGGCGAAAATGCCATCCCCAGGGGTATCAATTACGAGCCAACCCTAGGGAACTATATTATACCATATTAATGATTATTTTCTCCACTGTTACTATTGACAATTAGTGCGTTAAATGGTATTATATAATTGTTGAAGGAATTAGGGAAAACAAAGGAGATAATCATTATGAAAGTTTTCTATCACGTTAGCCCCACTATCAAGACGGCTAAGATTATCAAAGATGTTAAGGGCATTCTTGTAAGCAAGCACTGTGATGTTGATATTCACGCAACCAAGGCGCAAACGCACTCCTATGGGACAGTCTGGTCAATCGGTAGCAAGGATGGTGACAAGCCTAACTACTTATTGAACTACTTTTCCAGTGCAGGTGTGCCCGGCGATCTACGGTATGAACTGTATATGAACGGGAAATACGCCAAGCGAGGCAACTACCGGACAATTAAAAAGGCCCTGGCCTCCTGCCTATAATTAAAAAGCACTCCTGCTGCCAGGGGTGCTTTTATTTTGCCTTGCTGCCGGGTACAATTACCCTTTTAGATAATCCTTTTGAGGGCTTGCTGCTTATTTTGTGTGGCAAGCCTTATTTTTATTTTTTTACTGTTACCATTGACAATTCATGCATTAAATGGTATTATATAGTTGTTAAAGGAATTAGGGAAAAATAAAAAGGAGATAATCATCATGCCAGTAGCAACTACCAAGCTAGTTTTGACCGATAATTTTGCCGATAAGACTTTCACCATGGATCCAGAAGACGTTGTTTACTACGCCCGGAACGTTTTAAGGGATGATTTAATGCCAGAAGCCGAGCCGGACGAGTTGAAAGACTACCAGGCCACCGCTACCAAGTTAGGGGATGAAACTATCAGCCTATCTGACCGGGTACAAGAAGCCCTGGAAGTTCTGGAAATTGTCAACATCTACGAGGAAGACACGGCTGGGGTTTTGCTTCAGCAGAAACTGTCAGCCCTGCTGATCCGGGCTCAAACTGCCCTGGCCATGTACGCCCGGGTATTCGATGATGAGAGTATCACGGTTCGCCAATTCAAGAAGATGATCGCTAAAGTCCTAGAGAATAACAACATCCCCGCCACTGATCAGTCCGTTTTAGCCGTTGCTGAATGGACGGCCACCTGTGTTGAAGATAACGGTATTCGCATTGCCCCGGCCATTGAGCAAAGTATTAAATTCCACGTTGATGAATTAACAGATAACAACTAGAATGGAGTTGGTTATTCCAGTTGCTAAGCACTCTCACCCCCCGAGAGTGCTTTTATTTTTGCTGCTTTTAGGCCACTATGAGGGCTTGGCTTCATCCCCAGCTAGTTCATGGCCACCACAATTAAAAGCCCCCCTGATACCCGCTGCCCACTGCTAGGAGTGATCTATACCGCCCGGCTGCTGGTAGTTGGTTCCTGCTGCCCGCTTCCCCCGGCCGGGGATGTCCTGGTATGCTGCCTGGGGTTGCTGCCGTTAACGCCTAATTGACCTTTTACATTACAGCCTAACGGGATATAATAGTAACTGAAACCTATAGAAATTATCTTTTCTATGTGAAAATTCCCGAGCTGAGCCGTTGTTTTCCCTAGCACAACGGCTTTTTCGTTTTCTTCACTGTTACTATTGACAATTCTATTATATAATGGTAATATATAGTTGTTGATAAGGAAGAAACAAAGAGCTAAAGGAGTTAATCATCATGGAAATTGTACTGTACGACAAGCAAGAAGAAACTGTTGTTAAGCTGCATTCGCTGGAGGAGTTGAAGATGTTGGCATTCTCATGTCAGCCAGACGCCTCCGGTCACTTCACCGACTTTAATAACCCGGAGCAAATCAAAGAAGTTTTGGAGGCTGCCGGGTACGAATTACAACCCTGTGAAGGCTTAACAGTCGATGACCCTAAGGACCAGCTAGGAATCACCGAAAAGCAGCTGTGGGAGCTAAGCTCAATTTTAACCGCTCATATCTTTGGGTTCGCTAAGTATGACCCGGACATTGTGGACCTAGGCTGCGACGTCGTATCACCAGATGAAATTCAAACACTGCTGGATCGCCTGATGGCTGGACGGCAAACCGTTAAGTTATACGACAAGTATGCTAAGAGTCTTCAGTAAGGGGGATGGCCAGCATGATCCTAGAATTATTCGATAGTGAAGAAGGGACTACGGTTCGGATCCATTCAGTGGACGAGCTAAAGATGTTGGCCATTGCTTGTATGCTTAGTCTGAAGAAGGACCAGCACTTCACGGACCTAAATAACCCGGAGCAGCTCATGGCCGTTCTTAAGGCTGCCAATTACGAGCTTCAAGGCGGCTCTGAAACAGATATTAAGTAATATTGCTCATCCCCTAACCGTGTTTAACGGCTGGGGGATGTTTTTTCATTTGGCGTTGCGTTTGGCTGCCCTGTGTCTGTTCCTGCCGTCTTCTGCTAGTTGGGGATGTCCTTAACTGGTCAGCAAGTTTAACACGGTTCCGGTTATTTTGTCCGCTGTGGTCCACCATTTAGTTCTACTAGCTTGTCTACTGTTCTACCCGGATAATTCCCTGGATAATTTTAGAACAACTCCTGCGGCCTCCTGTGGGATTTTATAGGGATGATCGTTGCCTTGCTCTAGCGTTAAGCCATGCTATAATGGCTGTATACAACTTCCAAGCCGTTACTTGTGACGGCGCTTTTTAGCCCTGGGCACTAGTCCCGGGGCTTTTTCTTTTGTTTTGCTGATTATTCATCCCCGCCTGGTGTATTTGCCCGCTCACGGCTCACTATTTAGCCCTGCTGGCCCGTTTGCTATCATTCCCGGATAATTCCCCCGGCAATTCCTAGAAGTCCTATACGGCCCTCATATGGCCTTGTACGGTCTCACAAGTTTTTGAGTGCTTCTAGTAGTTCTGCGTCTTCTCTGAAAATTTGGTCAACCATTTTCTGAAAATTGTCCGTTTTAAGGGACTCCGACTTTTTGATATTGTCTTGCATGGTATTGCCTCCGCTCATATTGCCACATGTTCTTGTTCCCATTGCTTGCCTGCTGGCCCCTGGGCTAGTTTTACTGATTATCCCGTATAATTGTCCCACCATCCAGGAAATGGCTCCTAGATCTTCCTAGGGGCTTGTATGGGCCACCGCTTTTAAGGGGATGATTGCCTGGCTGGCCCATCCCCTTAAAAGCGGTTAATTAAGTCTAGCAGTCAAGGCTAGTGGTTAGGCTTAGCGGTTAAGGCTGTCATTAGGGGCTAGTGCTTGTCGGCATTTGTCTGGGCCGTTGATTGATTAACCCTGTAGCCCGTTTACCCGTTCCCGTGTTTTCCCGGTGTTGGGGATGATTGCTGTTAGTAGCTGGCAGCGGAGCCGGAGGGCTTGCTAGCGCCCGGCCCTGGACCATTCTCAATCTTTTTTATTTTTCTTCACTGTTACTATTGACAATTCATAAGTATATGTTATTATATAGTTGTTGAGAGGTTAAGGAATAAGAAAAGGAGATCATCATCATGATTAGTAACAAGACTGTTCTAGGAATCAAGGGTACTTTGAGCTACACGGTTGACGAGGGCCACCCGGACTACGGATATATGACCGACAAGCAGAAGCACGGTATCAACCGAGTTTCAGATACTTACAAGTTTGACCTGTACGACCCACAAGATAACCCCGCTGGTTACTGGGATCCAGACAACTTGGGCGGTATGATCGACTACGTGCGTCACGACTTAGCACTGGTTGCCGGAGGCGGGTACAGCACCGACCACATCCACAACGTCAAGTTGAATGTAGTACCAGCCTAGGATAATCAACAAGTCCCATGGGGATGACCCCATGGGACTTTCCTTATTGTTCCGGGCCTAGTCAGTGGTTCAAAACTTTTTCAATTTTTTCTTGTGTTCCTATTGACAATTTATGCATATATGATATTATATAGTTGTTGAAGGAATTAAGGTTAATAATTCAAAGGAAAGAGGTTATTTATGATGATCGAAATTCAAAAGTATGAACAGTTGCTCCCTATTGCTGGTGACCAGATTAATACGACGTTTGTCGGCTACGATAACGACTACAACCCCATCGACTTTGTAGATCTAGTCTTCAAGAGTCAAGCAATGTTTAAGGCCTTTAAGGAATTCTGTAAGGCTGAAGGTATCAAGACACGGCACGTTTTGAATGCTAAGCTAGGCTGGGACGATAAGCGTAGGGAAGACGACGAGCCATTTGCCAAGCGTCTTCGGGTTCAGAAGTCAACCCTGGAAGACTGGTTAAAGACTAATACGGACGTCAAGCTTGGCGGCAACTACCACCACGACGACCTGGAACATGCCTTAACCCTATTAGCCTTGGCAACTATCAGTGATCAGAATTACACCATCTACGCCAAGGAAGAACTCCCCTACACCAAGCAGATCGTCACCATCTACCAAGTGGACGATGGCCAACTTGCTGTCGAGCTCTCCCACGGTGACGATAATAGCTATTACGGGCCACGGTTAGTTTCAGCAATGGGCGAATGGGAAGCCACTAACCTACGCTCCCTGGAATACCGTTCACTGAAGGAAGCTACGGAAGCCATTAACGGGCTTAACTCCGACCTTGACTTGATCAATAAAACCCGGGAAGAGTGCAAGGGAACCGAACCGCTTATCAGCAACCGGGAACGTCAAGAATTACCCGGTGTTACCAAGAAGCAAGCCGCATAATTAGCAGAAGCCCCGAGGAATCATCCCCGGGGCTTTTCTTTTGCTTCTGGTGATCATCCCCGGCTAGTATGTTGCCCCGGTGTTGCCTGTTGCCCCGTTTAGCCCTCTAATCAGCTATTCCTATTCATCCCCAGCGACCGGGCTTATCCGCTACGGTGGTCTTGTTTCCGTTCTGCTAATTTGTCCCCATAGTTGGGGATGATTAACCCCGCTTGAATGTTTCAGCGCTATCTGTGATAATGCACATAATCAAGCAATGGCCGGTTATGGTCCGGCGGGTATCTTGCCCGCTTTTTTGTTTTTCTTTACTGCTACTATTGACAATTATATTAAATGATGGTATTATATAATTGTTGATAAGGAAGAGATATAGGAACAGTTAAAGGAGATAATCATCATGATCTACGTTAAACAATACGAGCCGCTGCTGGATGTTACCGATAACTTAATTAAGGTTCTAGCCCCTATGCACCCCTTGCACGCATTTACTGCTGACGACTACACGGACATAAGCTTTAAGACGGCGGGGATGCTTGAAGACTTCAAGCAATTCTGTAAGACCCAAGGAATTAAAACCCGGCGGCTGGCTAACGCTCCTATGTATGCTGGCTGTAAAGAACGGAGACCAGATAAGGCCCCATTTGCTAAGCAGCTCCGGGTTGCAATTCTTCCCCTGTGCACCTGGCTAGAAGATAACACCGACGCTGGAATTAACCACAAGTACCTAGAAAATGAGAGATGGATAGACGGTTTCTGGTGCGAATTGATGCACTCTTTAAGCCTGCTGGCCATGGCAACCATTAGTGACCAGGACTACTCTCTTTACGTCAAGAAGGAGCTCCCCTACACCAAGGAAGATGTCACCATTTACCGGGCTGGAGATGGCCCACTCGCCGCCAAGCTTTCCATGGGGAAACATGATTCCGGGCCCATGTTAGTTACCGGGTTACATGATGAATGGCAGCCATACAAGTTGCACTCTCTGGAAAACAAGCCCCTAAATCAACTGGTGGAAGCTACCAAGGGCCTTAGTTCTGACCTAGCATTCATTAAAAAGCTCATGAAAGACTATAAGGGCGCCGAGCCGCTCATCAGCAACCGCCATCGTCAAGTCCTCCCAGGTGTTGATAACAAGCAAGTAGCATAACTGAACAGAAGAAGCCCCGAGGATCACCATCCCCGGGGCTATTTTTTGTGTTCTACTTGTCCCTGTGCCCGTATTTTTCGTGCTGTGTTACCCCGTGTAGTTTCTCCCAGGTGGCCGGGGATACTTGCTCTACTGGCTGAATTGGCCCCGGTTGACTGGCTTAACCCCATGCCGGGGATGATTGTCCAATTTTCTATATTTTTCTTTGTGTTACTATTGACAATTATATATCATGGTGGTATTATATAATTGTTGAAAGGGATAAGGAACAAATAAAGGAGATAATCACCATGAAGTACGAATCAATGTTATCTGATCGTCGCATTGCTAAGATTCGGAAGGCGGCTGAGAACCACTTCCTCTATTACGAGCCTGTTTGCCATGCCCGAGTCGGCTATGCCGTTAACGTAGGCTTCCAGCGGGAAGTTTGCTCTGACATTTACGGTAACGTTGTCTTCTCTAACTTTGACCACGACGAGGACGAGGAGGACCAGGATATTGTTCTTGGCAAGCTCACGGATAGCCCGGATGCCATTGTTAAGGCCTACCGGGAAACCGTTAAGAAGTATCACCTGGACGAGGCTAACAAGCGGCGGGAAGAAGACATCGACGTCTTGAATGACTCAAGTATTTTTGCGTTTGATGATTAACAGATGGCCCGGGGTTAATGTCCCGGGCTTTTTTCATCCCCGGCCCACTTGTCCTGGGGGCTTCCCATTTGGGGATGCTTTACCGTTATTTGAGCCGTCCCTGTTAGCGCCTCACTCAATGTGGTATTATATAGTTGTCATTAAGCAAAAAGCCTATCTACGCTGAAAGGAAGTATGCAAATTTGAAGCGCCGTTTAATTAACAAAGTCGTCAAATACTCAATGCTAGTTGAGCCTAACCCCTATGGCATCAGCAACCTTGATTATCGCATCAAGACGGGCCACGGGAACCGGGTAACGTTCTCTCTGAACCATGTAGGCCTGACCAAGCTGCCTAAGGGAGAAGGACTGGCTGATTCGGTTGACATGCCGTCAGTTAGTCCACTCTATCGGCCTCAGGGAGCTCATCGGATAGTTCTTCGGCTCACCCGGAAGAACCGCTACTACCGGCCTGTACCATCCTTTGATGTGCATGGTACATGGCCAAACAGTAAACTCAACAAGAAGGGATGATTAGCCGTGAGACGTCGTTTGCTAGCAAAAGCAATTAAATATTCCATGTCGGTTGCCTCTAACGATTACGGCATCAGTATGTAGTACGTGTTGAGCACGTATCAGGTGCCTATAGTTTCTCTTATATGCTTAACAAACGAGGACGGGCCAAGTTATTGAGGCATAGTAAATCAGGGGCTGCAGCCGATACTCCGGCCGTTGCTGTCGAGTTTTTGAAGCCTAACCGCTCCATCTATCAGCAGTTGGTCCACGGCCCTCGTTACTATCGTCCCCTCAGCGGTGTTAAGCCTGTACAAGCTGATAGCAATACGGATGATGGTGGTACTATCCTGATAGGTGCTCAGCCCTACTACACAATGGACTTTAGTCTGCCAAGTGGGGATGCAGATAATAACTCGTTAGACGCTAATCTGGTTTTCCCACGTTAGCTTTCAAACAAAGAAGAAAGACCCCAAGATTCACTGCCGGGGCCTTTCTTCGGGAGGTGTTTTAATGCTTAATGTAACTTTACTTAATGTCGTATAGGGGTGCCAAGACCCCCGAGAAATTGGCCGACAGTTTTTTCTCTTGGGCCTTCTGGTAGTAGCTTTCTGTGCAGTAGGCCTTATCGCTTGCAAACTGTCAAATCAGCCGTTAATCGTTATGCTCTCAGCGGGGTTCTTTTGTGGTGCTTTTGGTTCTGTGCTTATATCGGCTTGACTGTATTTTCGCTATTCGAGAAGCTAGCAGATTATCGTTACGTCTAGTAGTTAATTAGTTGCTGTAAGAAATTAGTTACATAATCAAATAGTAATTAAAAGCATCCTCATCGTGCTATTTTGCATAGTGGGGATGCTTTTAGTAATTAATTAATCTGCTTAATAGCTTGTTTTGCTTTTGACAGGCTCTGCTCCTTAATCTGGTGTATCTGGTCAGGCTTCAACATGCCTTTAACAATGAAGAAGCCGTAGCCGCCGATGCCCAGCTTATATTGTTCTTCAAGCCGTGCTAGTTCTTGATCGCTGATGTTCTGCATTCGGTATCCCCCGTTATTGGAGAACCAAGCGGCTACTATTTCAGCGCCCAAGTGTTGCTGATTGAAGTAGTCAACGATTCGAGGAGCTAGGTTGTCCCAAACAGTTCTTTCAAAGCCAACGCTATCAGGCGTTTTTGCTTTCTTTTGTAGTTGGTAATACTCTCCTTGCAGGTCGCCACCATAATCAATCAAGGAACGGCTGCCATCGCTGATGTGCCCTGCCCCCTGGTAATTAAAATACTCTTTCTTGAACAATGAGAAGGTCTCGTAAGCATCTTGATTTGGGTTCGCCATCAATGGTATTGCAATCTGGTCCAAGCAAACATTGAACAGCTTATCTAAGGGCTTCAAGTCGGCGTTCTTAATCTTGTTAACTACCCGTTGCTGTATCTGTTCAAACTTTAGCTGGTTGATAGCCTGAGTTGTAACCTTATTGGTGATAATGTCTTGTAAGTTTTCCATGATGATTATCTCCTTCGTTGTTCTTAATTCCTTCAACAATTATATAATATCATCATTACTCTATGCTGTCAATAGTTATCAACAAAGAAATTAAAAAGCATCCCCCCTCCGTGTGCGTGTATGCTTGTCTGCATCATTGCCGCTACGTTGTGGGGATGCTTTTTCTATTGTTTAGGCTTCTTCACTTGTCTGGTCGGGGTTCGGCATCCCCTTGATGATAAAGAAGCCATGCCCGCGGCCATCAAGTTCGTACTTGCCCACTAGTTCTTCTTTTTCTTCAAGGCTGACGTTACTCAACTGATAAGCAGTGCTGTTATCGCCGTATAGCCATGCTCCAACTATCTTAGCGCCCAAGTCCTGTTCGTTGAAGTATTTAACGATTCGGGGAGCTAGTTTGTCCCAGACGATTCGCTCAAAAGTCAGTTCATCATCAACATAGCCTAACGTGTTGGCCTTCTCTCGCAGTTGAGCAAACTTGTCTTGTAGGAAAACGCCGTAGTCAATCAGTGACACATAGCCATCACTGATATGCTGTACTCCCTCATCAAAAATGTGCTTCTTCTTAAACAGTGAGAAGACACTATAGGCAGACTCGTCCGGGCCCTTAACCAGTTGGGTTGCAATCTGGTCTAAGCACTTGCTAAGCAGGTCATCCAGTGGCTTTAGGTTGACACTCGCAGCCTTACTCATAATTTGCTGTTGTACCTGTTCAAATTCCGCTTGGGTAGCGGCTTTTTCAGCTTGTTTGCTGCTAATTATGTCTTGTAACTTTTCCATTGTGCTTTGCTCCTTTATTTCTGTAGTTCAGGGATGGCCTGCTCAATATTGGCCCCTAGCCCCTCAACAATCAGGGCCACACTACTAAGCCTTGGCTGTCGCTTGCCTGTTAAGACATTTACGATGGTCCCGCTGTTAATACCAGTCGCTAGCTTTAGTTGGTTGCTGTTAGTTTTGGCTAGCTTAACCATTACCCGCAGTCGTTCAGCCAGCTGCTGGTTAAACTCATCAACGGGTAATACCTGGCCCCGGGGTGTCTTGCTGCCTGGCTTCTTTTGCCCGGTAACCAGTTCTTCTACGCTTATCCCCAAGATCCGGGCAATAGTCGCTACCCGGTGCATCTTAGGATCGCTCTGGCCCCGTTCATAGGCATAGATGGCGTGTGATTGAGTGCCCAGTTTCTTAGCAAGCTCTACTTCAGTCATTGAGCGTTCTTGCAAGGCTTGGCGTAGGCTGGCCCCATATTGGTTTAGGATTTCTTGCTTTGTTTGCATAGCTACCGCCCCCCTATTTTGTCGTCTTAATTTGCTTCGCCTAGTGGTATAGAATGTACCAGCCACCAACAAAATATGCTATAAGAAAGATTGTCAAAATTACAGCAAGGGCCAACGTATATTTCCACATGTCGCCCATCTTGAGATCCCCTTTCCTCCATATCTTTCAGCAGCTATATATTACCATTTATATGCCTCTGCTGTCAATGGTTATCACAATAATAGTAGTGTCCCCAGTGGTGCTTTTCAGGCACTGGGGATGCCGCTATTTCTCACCGATCAGGGCAAAATAAAAGGGCCCACTCTCCTTAGTGGGCCCTTATTTGGTTAATCTAGCTTGCTAGCAAGCGTTAGGACCGCCAGCAGCCCTTGAATGCAGGCACTGATAAATAGTGCCCATACCAGCCACAAGCCTAGGCTACCGATTACCGTTGTCTTAGCTGTCGTCAAGTAAACCACCGTCAACAGTTGCATCCACATAAGCACGGGGTTGTAGAAGACATTCAGGCAATCGTTGAACTTCTCCTCTAGATCCCAGCGGTGGGCGTTGCTAGTAACGTCCATGTAGATCAGCAGCAGTACCAGCAGAACGAAATAACCAGCTAAGATGGCACTGGTGATCACGTCCAGCCGAACCAGACACGTTCCTAGTCCACCCTTCAGTAGGTCTACAGTAGTGACCCGTAGTTCCTTAGATAGGGCAAACATCAGCATTGCGACAACATAAAGCCCAGGGTTGCTGTTCTTCTTGACCAATTCCCAGACGTCCTTGGTGAAACTATTTTCCATAGTTAATCACACTCCTTTAATTATTTCTTATTTCCTTCTTCTTTCTCAACAACCATACTATACCACAATATATTTATGCTGTCGATAGTTATTAGTGAGAAAAATAAAAAAGCATCCCCGTTGTGATATTTCAGCACGTCTGGGGATGCTCCTTAGCTAGTTACTTCAGTTAGGCGGTGATGTGGTTGTCGTCCCAATAGATTTCTTTTTTGGTTCCATCACTGTTCTTATCAACTTCTAGCGGATAGTACACCAGCCCTGAGAAGCCGTACTCTTCCATATCGAAGTTGGCTTCGTCGTAATCAAACGCTAACCGATCAGTAGCGGCTTGAATTAGCTTTTCCATGGTGGTGTAAACGCCGAACACTTTGTAATCAAATTCTTGGGTATCACCCTTCAGTACATACAGCACCATAATTATCTCCTTTACTTGAATCACTCTTAATCTTTTTTAACAACTATATATTACCATGTGTGATCTACACTGTCAATGGTTATTACAAAGCTAAACAAAAAAACATCCCCAGGCTGACTCACAATCAATTAGTGACTGTTAGAGTTCAACTTAGGGATGCCTTTCAGGTTTACGCTCAAATGGTGATTAGTTCACCGTCACAAAGGTTAGCCTAGCAAGTTAACAATATTCTTATTATAACATCGCCTGTCATTATGTAAACAAAGGTTGCCGGTAATGATCTCTTATTGTTATTGCTCATCCCACATTGCCCTGCAAAGCTAGCAGTGCCTAGTTTTGGGGTTCCTTTGCCACACCAATGGTTGCGTTAGCGTTCCCTGTCAGGTTGACTACAGTGGCCTCATTGCCAGGCTTCAACCACTTGTCCTTAGCAATCACGTATTCCAGCCGGCTGCCCTTGGTGTTGCTCTTAACCGCCTGATAAGTCTTCAGCCCAGCAAGCTCAAAGGTCAGGTTAGGCATGTAACCATCCCCGGAGAAGATCCGGTACTGGCAGAACTGGTACAGCACGATGATCGCAATGGTTGCTGCTACCGACTGGTTGAATGCCAGGGCTACAAAGGTTACCGGCGTGATGATCTCGTTGAACATAATCGTGCCTGAGCGTATCCCCATCGGCTTAAGTTTCATTTGCTGAGTGCCGTAGGTCTTTGAGTAGTTAATGGTGCTGAGTACGCTCTCGATAGCCATGATTGATGCTAGGCCGCTTGCTATAGCCATCACCGTCAACTACCCGGCACTAAAGTACCGGGCTTGTAGCTTGCGAGCCTTACGGCTCAGAAGTAGTAGCGCACTTACGTGCTCCTTCTAATACAGCTACATCATCGGGTGGTTGACAACACCCGTTTAGCTAACAAGATTTACTCGTTA
>CAMFOZ010000045.1 GCA_945971245.1 uncultured Lactobacillus sp. | reverse complement strand
GAAAGTTAGCAAAAGAGCTGAACCAGCAGACTAAAGAACGGGTTGCCAAACTGGCCAGCCAGGGAATTCAACCGGGGATCGTGGTAATTCTTGTCGGTGAAGACCCGGCCAGTGTCATCTATACCCGTAATAAGCAACGCAAGGCCGAGAAGCTGGGGATCAAATCAATCCTGAAAAAATTTCCCGCTGACGTTGATCAGGACACCGTGATGGCGGCGGTGGACCAGTACAACCAGGATGACACGATCGACGCCATCCTGGTTCAAGAGCCCCTGCCTGACCAGTTGGACGGCCAAACCATTACGAATGCCATCCGTCCTGACAAGGATGTTGATGGCCTGCATCCTACCAACCTCGGAAAACTCTACGCTAACCAGCCTGGCAACTACCCAGTGGCCTGCACGCCGCGGGGCATCATGACCATGCTGAGCCACCATCATGTTGAACTGGCGGGAAAGAACGCCACGATTGTTGGTCGGAGCATCCTGGTCGGTAAGCCGATGGCCGCCCTCTTAAATAATGCTAATGCGACAACTACCCTGGCCAGCCGGCACACCCGTGATCTAGCAGCGGCGACCCGGCAGGCAGATGTCCTGGTGGTTGCGACGGGCCATCCTAATTTGATTAAGGCGGCAGATGTTAAACCTGGCGCCGTGGTAATTGATGTTGGTATCAACCGCTTGTCATCTGGTAAACTGACGGGAGACGTTGATTTTGAACACGTCCAGGAAGTAGCAAGTCTGATCACGCCGGTACCAGGTGGTGTTGGTCCAATGACCATCGCCAGCCTGATGCAACAGACGGTTGATATGGCGGAATGGAGACATAATGGACAGAAGTAAGTATTTAACGGTAAGTCAACTGACCAAATACCTGAAGCTTAAGTTTGACCGGGATCCCTACCTGCAGACCGTTTACCTGACGGGGGAACTATCGAACTTCCGGCTGCGTCAACGGCACCAGTACTTCAGCTTGAAGGATGACGGGGCAGTGATCGATGCGGTCATGTTTGAGAGCAAGTTCCGCCAGGTTAAGTTTCGCCCTGAGGAGGGGATGAAGCTTTTGGTCGTGGGTCACGTTGGTCTCTACGAACGCAACGGCCGTTACCAGATCTACATTGATAAGATGGAACCGGATGGGGTGGGTTCACTCTACGTGGCCTTTGAACAGCTCAAGAAAAAGCTGAGTGCGGAGGGGCTGTTTAACCTGCCAAAGAAGCCCCTTCCGAAGTTTCCGAAGCGAATCGCGGTGGTCACCAGTCTTGATGGGGCGGTGATCCGTGATATTAACACGACTGTCCGCCGGCGCTACCCGATTGCCCAGGTAGTTCTCTATCCAACGGTGGTCCAGGGGGAGAAGGCGGCGGCTGACATTGCCCGTCAGATTAACCGGGCCAATGAACGAGGTGACTTCGACACCCTGATCATTGGTCGTGGTGGAGGTTCGATTGAGGACCTCTGGCCATTCAATGAGGAGGTCGTTGCCCGGGCGATCGCAGATAGCAAGATTCCCGTGATTTCCTCGGTGGGTCATGAAACGGATACGACAATTGCCGACCTGGTGGCGGATCAGCGCGCTGCAACCCCGACGGCGGCAGCAGAACTGGCCACGCCGGTCCTAACCGAGACCTTGCTGGCAATCCAGGATAGTCAGAATCGTCTGGCGAACGCGATGCAAAACCGAATTGCCTTTGCCAAGAAGGAATTGGCTAAGCAGACCCAGAGCTATATCTTCCAGCAGCCAACCCGGTTGTACGAGAATTACGCCCAGAAGGTTGACCAGCTTACCCAGCAGCTGATTCAGTTGCAGCAGAATATGTTTGTCAACCGGAAGGCCCAGTTGCAACAACTGACCAGTCGGCTAGCCGCCACCTCACCACATCACCAGATCAGCCAGCAGAAACAATTGGTTGACCAGCTGGCTAAGCAGTTACGGACGAATGCCCTTGCTGACTACCAGCGCCGGCAGGAGAAACTGACCAGCCTAGTTCGGCAATTGGACTCCCTCAGCCCGTTAAAGATCATGGGCCGGGGATACACTTATGTTACGAAGGACCAACACGTGGTTAATCACGCCGGCCAGCTGGCAGTTGGCCAGTCGATCCAGCTGCATTTCAAGGATGGCCAGGCAATGGCAAAGATTACGAAGATCAAGGAGCAAAAATAATGGCAACAAAGAAAGAACCAACATTTGAAGAACAGCTGGCGCAATTGCAACAAATCGTCAACCAACTGGAGCAGGGGAACATCCCGTTAGAAGAAGCATTGCAACAGTTCCAAGAAGGAATCAAGCTGTCTAAGGAATTACAGGGAAAGTTAACTAATGCGGAAAAGACCCTTGGCCACCTGATCGATGACGATGGTAACGAGAAGGTCTACGAAGGTAGCGATGACGACCCTAGCAATAATGGTGGCGGTAACCGCGGCTACGGTAGTGGAGACCAGGTGAAGGGATAATCATGGTACAAACAATTAGCGAATTAAAGGCGAGAATTGACGACTACCTTGGTGACCACCTGGCAGCCGATGTTGACCAGGACACCCTATATTCATCGATGCGCTACTCACTGATGGCCGGTGGGAAACGGTTACGACCAGCCTTGACGTTGGCGACGATTGAGATGCTTGGCGGTGAGATTGATGAGGATGTCATGCACGCCGCCACTGCTTTGGAACTCCTCCATACCTATTCCCTGATTCATGATGACCTACCGGCAATGGACAATGATGACCTGCGGCGGGGCAAACCAACCAACCATTGCCGCTACGGTGCCGGCATGGCAACGTTGGCGGGGGATGGCCTGTTGACTCTGGCCTTTCAATGGGTGACTGACAATGGCTTGCCAGCTGAAATCTGTGCTGAGCTAACCCTGGCCTTGGCCCAGGCCGCTGGTCCTGCTGGGATGGTTGCCGGTCAGGCGCGTGATATTGAGGGGGAAGGTCACCAATTAGACCTTGCTCAGCTGCGCTACCTTCACCGGCAAAAGACCGGGGCCCTACTCCGCTATGCCGTCCTGGCTGGTGGGATCATCACCAACCAGTCGCGGCCAGTTAAAGCGGCTCTGGCAGATTTCGGGGCCCAGTTTGGCTTGGCCTTCCAGATATACGATGACCTGATGGATGTCCTGGGAACGACTGCTCAGATGGGTAAGCAGGTCCACAAGGATGCCGATGAACACAAGAACACCTATCCAGGTCTATTGGGAACTGCTGGTGCAGAAGAACAGTTACACAAGGCACTGCAGTCAGCTAAGGACGCGCAGACGAAGCTCAATGAGTTGACCGGGCGTTCATTTGCTGGTTACGACCAGTTTTTAGCATATTTCAAATTGTAGAGGAATTTAAGAATGAAAAAAGAACGTGTAGATGTACTATTGGTCCAGCAGGGCCTCTTTGACTCCCGCGAGCAGGCAAAACGCTCAGTGATGGCCGGTGAGATCCTGGGTAAGAATAACGAACGCCTGGATAAGCCGGGTCAAAAGATTCCGGTGACGACAACCTTGCACATGAAGGGCCACAAGATGCCCTACGTCAGCCGGGGTGGCCTGAAGTTGGCAAAGGCACTGAAGGTCTTCAACATCAGTGTTAAAGATAAGACCGTCCTGGATATCGGTTCCTCAACCGGGGGCTTTACTGATGTCATGTTACAGAATGGGGCCAAGTTAAGTTATGCCCTGGATGTGGGCACCAACCAGCTGGTTTGGCAATTACGGGAAGATCCCCGGGTAGTGGTAATGGAACAGACGAACTTCCGTTACAGCACTCTGGATGACTTCACCCATGGTCAGCCGGAGTTTGCCTCGATTGATGTCTCCTTTATCTCACTGCGGCTGATTTTGCCTCCATTAGCAAAGATCCTGCAGATGGGCGGCGAAGTGGTGGCTTTGATTAAGCCCCAGTTTGAGGCCGGCAAGGAGCATGTGGGGAAGCACGGCATTGTACGTGACCATGCAGTTCACCGCGCTGTTTTAGAGGAGGTCCTCCAGTTTGCCAATGAGGACCATTTTGATGTATTGGGACTTGACTATTCACCGATCAAGGGTGGCCAGGGGAATATCGAATTCCTGGCCCACCTCAAGTTGACTGACCAGCCCGGGTCCATTTCTTCAACGGTTGATATTGACCGGGTACTGGCAGCCGCCGATCAGGATTTAAACCAAAAGGAAAAGTAGGGAGTTTTTTATGAAAAAGGCAGAGCGTCAAGAAAAAATTCGGGAGATCATCACGGCGGAAAGTGTTGAGCGCCAAGAAGACTTGGTGAAGCGCCTGAACGAATTGGGACTGCGGGTTACGCAGGCGACGATCTCACGAGACATCAAGGAGATGCAACTGGTAAAGATTCCAGCCGAGAACGGTGGGTATCGCTACGGCCTGCCGGCATACCGGCGGCAAAGCGATGAGCAACAGCTGAAAGATGTCCTGCAAGACAGCCTGATGAAGCTGAAACGCAGCGACCGTTTCTTGGCGCTGACGGTCCACCCGGGGAATGGACCAGTGGTTGCGGTACTCTTACGCCGGGTAGACTATTCGACAATCTTCACGACTATTGGGGATGACGCCAGCGTGCTGATTGTCTGCACGTCGGCAACGGCAGCTGAGCAATTGGAAAATAAGCTGAATGAATTAGCAAATAACTAAGGCGGGTGAGCGTGTGCTGCAAGAATTAACAATTGATAATTTGGCGATCATTAAGCACCTGACCCTTGATTTTGCCAACCAAATGACGGTCCTGACCGGGGAAACCGGAGCTGGGAAGTCGATCATTATCGATGCGGTGGGCCTCTTGGCTGGTGGCCGGGGCTCTCAGGAGTATATCCGGCGGGGTGAGGATAAGCTGAGTCTGCAGGGGCAGTTTGCAATTCCCGATGATCCGGCTTTTAACGACTTACTTGACTCAATGGGGATCGAGCATGAGGATAACATGTTGATCATCTCCCGGGATATTCACCGCAACGGCCGCAACATCATCCGGGTCAATGGCGAGCTGATCAATACGACAATGTTACGTAAGATCGGGGCCCACCTGGTTGATATTCAGGGACAAAATGAACACCAACAATTGATGCAGCCGGAGACGCACCTGGGGATGTTGGACCAGTTTGCTAGTGCTGAGGTGGCACCGCTCCTCACTGAATATCAGCAGCATTACCGGGACTATGTCAAACTCAAGGCAGCGTTCAACAAGAAACAAGCCAACGAGCAGCAGTGGGCGCAACGGCTTGACATGCTTCGTTACCAGGTTAAAGAAATCAGTGATGCTAACCTGAAACCAAACGAAGAGGACAAACTGACGAGTGAACGGGACCGGTTGGAGCACTTCCAACAGATCAATAACGCCCTCCAGCAAGCAGTCACCACCTTCAACGAGGGGGACAACCCGGTTCTCGACCAGATTGCCACCGTGATGGACGCCATCAACGGAATTGCGGACTTTGATGATGCCTATGATCAGCTGAGCAAGTCCCTGAACGATGCCTACTATGCCCTTCAGGATGTTGCCAATGAGGCCGGTCAACAGCTCGACCTGCTGGAATTTGATGACGGCCGTCTGGCTGAGATTGACCAGCGGCTGACGACCATCGGGGACTTGGAACACAAGTATGGTGACCAGGTTAAGGATGTTCTTAACTACTATGCCAAGATCAAGAAGGAACTCGACGAGATGGAGAGTACGGCCGACAGTAACAGTAACCTTGAGGAACGTTTAAATGCTGCCGAAAAGGAGTTGCGCCGGATCGGTAAGCAGCTTAGCCAGGTTCGGCAGAAGGCGGCCCACGAGCTTGCCAAACGGGTTCACCAGCAACTACAGGAGCTTTACATGTCGAAGGCGGACTTCGAGGTCCACTTCGCTAATCACGGGGGCGACCAGTTCACCCCAACGGGAATCGATGAGGTCGAGTTTTACATTCGGACCAACCCTGGGGAAACGATGGGTCCCCTGGCCAAGATTGCCTCTGGTGGTGAACTCTCGCGGGTGATGCTGGCCCTGAAGACGATCTTTGCCCAGAACGAGGGCGTCACCAGTATTATCTTCGATGAGGTGGATACTGGGGTCAGTGGCCGAGTTGCCCAGGCCATTGCCGACAAGATCAAACTGATCGCGGCCCACTCGCAAGTTCTCTGTATCACCCACCTGCCGCAGGTGGCTGCGGTCGCCCAGCACCACTTCCTGATCAAGAAGGGTGTTCATGATAATCGGACAACGACCCGGGTGACGGCGCTGTCAGCTGACCAGCGGGTTGATGAACTGGCCCGGATGCTTTCCGGTGAGAAGGTTACCCAGCTGACCAGGGAGCACGCGCAGGAGTTGCTTGAGATGGCGCACCCCGCCGATAATAAATAGAAAAAACTCACAATTGTGGAACGATCAATGGCAATGCCATGGTCTGGTACTGACAATTGTGAGTTTTTTGACTTTAAACCGAAAATTGCGACCGGGGAAATTAGTTTTTCCGGTCGCAATTAACTTAGCGGTTTAGCTGATACTTCTTGAGATGACCTTCCCACCGTCCGAAAATTAATGTCAGGATGATACCAATCAACCAGTAGATTAGGGCCGCGGCACAATATGATTCAATGTAGCGGTAGTTAATCGCTGATTGGAGTTGGGCCTGCGCAAAAATGTCGACAAAAGAAACCAAGAAGGCGAGTGAGAGCTGCCGAATCAATAATAGGTAGTAATTGAGCAGCTTGGGGAGGGCTTCTACTAGGGCTTGTGGCAGCTTAATGAAGCGGTAAGTCTGCCACTTGGTATAACCGAGGGCCCGCGCAGCATCTAGTTGTTGACGGTCCACTGATTGGTAAGCACCACGAATGATCTCGCTCATGAACGCCGCCGTATAAAGGGTATAGGTAATAACGATTGCGTACAGGGGATTTAGGCGCTGTAGTTTAACCGGACTAACCCCGAATAGCGGTGGTAAGATTGCGGTTAACAATACGGGCAGGCCATAGTAAACGATGAAGAGATGGATTACCAGCGGGATTCCGCGAAAGTAGGTGATGTAGGCCTGACTGATCCGGTTTAGCCAGGGACGGGGACTGATTCGTCCCTGCGCAATGAGGGCCCCCACCAGCATTCCCAGGAATAACAAAATAATCGATAGGATTAGTGTCTGCGGGACAACTGTCCAAATCTTGAAAAAGTCTTTCCAAAAGATCGAACTACTCAACGCTCACACCCCGCTTTACTAAGTAGACGCCTGTCCGCTTCTCCAATTTATTCTGTAGCCAGGCGAATAAGAGTGAGATTACCAGGTAAACCAGGCCGGCAATGAAATATACCAGGACTGGTGCGACCGTATAGTTTTGGTTAATCAGTTCTTGGGCCTGGCCCATGATATCTACCATCCCGATCGTAAAGAGCAGCGATGACTGGTGCAGGAGGTTCAAAATCTCGTTTCCCAGTGCTGGGAGGACGATCGGTAGGGTTTGGGGAATGATCACCCGGGTTTCGGTTTGCCACCGATTGTACCCTAGGGCCTTGGCAGCAGCCCGCTGCGTTGGGTTGACCGCTTGATATGCAGCGCGTAGATCTTCGGACAAGTAGGCGCCGTAATATAATGTGAAGGCCAATACACTGTAAGCAAAGCGGCTGCTCGAATCAATGTTGATCCCCAGCGCTTTGAGCAATTGGGGAAGTCCGTAGTAAATCAAAAATAATTGTAGGATCATGGGTATACTACGGATGAATGAAACGTAAATATTTAATAAGCCCCTTAACCAACGGATATTACTTAGTCGGCCCACCGTTACCAAGATGCTAAGTCCTAATCCGGTAACCCAGGCAACCACGACAAACCATAGCGTGATTGGCAGCTTTCTCATTAATGACGTTAATATTTGTGTAGTTGCCACTACTTAATCGCTTCCTTCTTAATTACTCTTTGCTTGATACTTAAATACGTTTTCGCCAAATGCTTGTTGTGATAATTGCTTCATGGTGCCGTCCTTCTTCAAGGCTTTCAGTGCACCATCAACTTCGCTGGCCAGTGGTTTGTTCTTCTTTGAAAAGAGGATGTAGGTTGGGTAGACCCGCACTGGCTTTGAGGTCTGAACCTGGCTTAAGTGCCGTTCCTTAATGATGCTGGCCTCACCCAAATTGGAAGGGTCGATCATTGCATCATACTTACCGGTGTTGACCCCGGTGAGCAGCTGTTGGGTTGGGATCCCGGTGGTGGTCTTCACGTTGATCTTGTTACCGTTTTGCTTATTCCAAGTGGTTAAAAGATTGTACATCCCACCATTAGCATTGACCGGTGCTAATTCCTTGCCAGCAAGGTTATCGATCTTCGTGACCTTGTTCTTGAACTGCTGCTTGTTGTAGTAGATCCGGACAAGACTCAAGCCATCGTTTTCCTTGCCAAAGACGTACTTCTTGGTCCGGGCAGGGTTCTTGTAGAAGCCGTTGACGGCTAGATCATACTTGCCAGAGTCCAGGCCGACCAGTTCGGCGTTCTGGGAAACGGCGTGGTACTTAAACTTTACATCGGGCAATTGCTGGTCGATTTTACGCAGGGCTTCGACTTCATACCCCTTTAGCTGACCGTTTTGTTCATATGATAACGGTTTACTAGAGGATGATACGGCTACCTGGTAGGTTTTTGTCTTAGCGGCATGGGCCGTTGCTGACTGACCAACCGTGGTGATGCCACTGAAAAGGGCGATGCTGGCGGTTAAAACTGTACTGATTTTCATTAACTTATTCATTTTTATCTCTCCATTACTTACATACCAAAATGTGCTAAAAACTGTTGGGTGCGGGCTTGTTGCGGGTGATCAAACACTTGCTGGGCCGCGCCGTGTTCGACGACGACGCCCTTTTCCATAAAGACCACCTGGTCAGATACTTCGCGGGCAAATTGCATTTCGTGCGTGGCCAGGATTGTCATGATTCCCGATTGGGTGACTTCTTTAATCGTGTCCAAGACATCTTGGGTCAGCTCCGGGTCCAAGGCACTGGTCGGTTCGTCTAAGATCATCAGCTTAGGCTTCATAGCCAGGGCCCGGACAATGCTGGCCCGTTGTTGCTGCCCACCTGATAGGCGGCTGGGATATTCATCAGCAAACTGCAGGAGGCCAAACTTCTTCAGTAATTGGCGTGACCTTTCTTCAGCGGTGGCTTTGTCCTCCCCCTTGATCAGGACCTGTGGTTGGGTGATGTTCTTAAGGACGGTCATGTTTTGAAATAAATTGTACTGTTGAAAAACGGTGGCTGTTTGCCGGCGAAATTCCAAAATTTGTTGCCGGTTCTTAGTGGTTGGACTGATCACCATTCCATCAAGTGTCACGGTTCCCTTATCCGCCCGATCGAGTAGGTTGATCGTTCTTAATAAAGTTGACTTACCGGTTCCACTGGGACCGATCAGGGTTGTTACTTCACCGTTATTGATTTGCAACGAAATATCCTTAAGGACCGGTTGTTTGCCAAAACTTTTCTGAATGTTTTTCACCTGAAGCATATCGTCATCTCCTAAAAGTTGGTAGTTTGTACGGCCCACTGAAGGTGCTTGATATCAATATCCCGTGGGACCGTGCAGTTTGCCCCAATGATCACGTTATCGGTTCCGGCTTCGGTAATAATTTTTTGGATTGCCGCTGTGATTGCTAACCGGCTCCCCTGATAGAGGACGTCCTTAATCGTATTACCGAGGCCACCCAAAACGATCTTACCCTTGAAAAGCTGTTTTCCATTTTGTAGTGAAATGTCTTCAACGTCGGTCGACCAGTTGATGACCGCATTTTCGTAGTTCTTGAACCAAACTAATGGGTTGCGGGCACCGCCATTGCCACAGATGTGTAAGATGTTGGTGTCGGATAGTTGATTGACGGTCCGGATGATTTGCCGATCGTACTTCTCCACCAGTTCTTGGAAATCGTGGTGGTCGAGGCGGTCATCTTGAATGGCCTGCGTGCTGTAATAAATTCCATCGGCCCCGGCATTGATGGCGACCGTTGCCTGCTTGATAACATCCTGGGTGATGACAGCCAGGGCCTGAACAACCTTAGGACGATCGTTCATAATGGCGTCGGCCAGGAGCTTGTTGGCGGTCTTCTTATTGTGCTTACCGTCGGGCCCCTTTGACAGTGCCCACTTCAGTAGAGTTACCGGTGAGAAGACATTGTAAAAGCCGAGCCGGTCGTCAATGACCTTCTTCTGTCCGGCAACCAACTTAGCTGTCTCCGTTAACCATGGGTGGTCATCGGGGATGGGAACGATCCCGTCATAAATGGATGTGGGATGATCGATGGGTTGGTTAAAAGCGTAATTGAATAGCCCATCACTCATCAGCTTGACAAAGTCTGGGTGTACCTGTTCGACAAATTTCTTGGTCTTAGCAACGTTGTCAGTCATGATTTCCGGATGTTGGTACCCGTCGAGGTCAATCCCGGAAGCGGCTGAGAAGTGGTGCCAGAAACTGATCGGCACGATGCCCTGTTTGTTCGCTAATAATTTGTTTAACACTTGTTTTTGTGTCATCTCAATCTCTCCTTTTCAAAAAGCAGCAAAAGAAAAAGGGACCCAAGTCGATATGACTTGGATCCCTTACGGATGGTTGTGTATTCTTTGCTGAATACACATTATTTGAAATTGTTATGTGTACTCAAAAAAGACACCCAGCTGAAGCCATATCAGTTCGGTTGAATTGTTGAGTACAACAACATACATTTGCAACGTATTTAAGAACTGACATGGTTTCATCTCCTTGCTTACTAAAAGTTACTGTCAACTATAGTGACTGTATTTACATTTGTCAATGCAAAATGTTTAATTTTTTGACAGCAGATGGGCTAACTGAAAGTTATTTACCTTAAATAAGCCAAGAAATTAAAAAAGCTGAATTTTTTTAGTAAGAACGATTTTAGAGATTGGCGATGTAACGAATCTGATCGAAATCAACCACGTAGGTTGTCTTATGATTACGGATGAGGAAACGGTGGTTATCGAGTGGTTTGACCTGACCATAGGTGTTGATGGGGTAACCCTCTACCGTTTTCGGCATCAGCTGAAAGAAGACGGACCAGTGACGGTCGATGGCTTGGTTAAGAAAAAGGCGTCGTTGGTTGGCTGGCTGTGGTGTCAGGAGCTTGACATGGGGGATGAAAACGGGGTCCTCAGTAAGCAGGTGATGAATTGTCCGGGTGAGGATTTGGGGAGCACGCTGAAGTAGGGTTGGTTGATTGACTTGTTGCATAATAGCATTCCTCCGAACATTTGTTTGTGCTTATAGTATACGAACATCTGTTCAGAAATGCAAGGCCAAATCGACCACGGCCAAAAGTCCTTGCGAATGGTTGATTTATCGACCGGTTTAGTGCATTATAGTAGTAATACGTTAAAATTTGATAGGGAGAAATAGCATGGCAAATCGTGGAATGTTAATTGTCCTTTCTGGTCCATCCGGTGTCGGTAAGGGGACCGTACGAAAGGCGATCTTTGATTCAAATGACAATGATTTTCAATACTCTGTTTCAATGACGACCCGCCAACCACGGCCGGGTGAAGTGAACGGGGTCGACTACTACTTTGTATCAAAAGAAGAGTTTGAGCACGAGATCCAAACGGGTGGGATGCTTGAATACGCCAAGTATGTTGACAATTATTACGGCACCCCATTAAAATATGTTAATGAGACGTTGAATTCCGGCAAGGACGTTTTCCTGGAGATCGAAGTCAACGGTGCGATGCAGGTCCGGTCGAAGGTTCCGGATGGGGTCTTCATCTTCTTAACGCCACCGGACTTAGATGAATTAAAGCACCGGCTGATTCACCGGGGAACGGACAGCATGGAAGTCATTAACAAGCGGATCCAAAAGGCCTTTGGTGAAATCCAAATGATGCAGAACTACGATTACGCGGTTGTTAACGATGAAGTGCCCCGTGCCGTAGAAAAAATCAAGGACATTATTCGCACGGAACGTTTGCGGGTTCCCCGGGTAATGCCACGCTATCTTGAAATGTTAGGAGACTCACAAAAATGATTCTTTACCCATCAGTTGATGAATTGTTAAAGCGGATTGACTCCCGCTACTCTTTGGTAATGCTGGCCAGCAAGCGGGCTCACGAACTGGATACTGGTTCCGCACCACTGCTGGACCACTACGAATCCAGCAAGTCAGTTGGTAAGGCCCTTGAAGAGATCCTGGCTGGCAAGGTTACCATTGACCCTGACCACACCGAGGACCTGCAGGACTAATTACACAAAGTCAGCGCTAGACAAGGGGACTTTTCACATCGATTCCGGTCGTGAAACGTCCTCTTTTTCTTTTTCCGATGATATAATCAATTGAGAATAAATTAGATGGGGTGAAATAATGGCAAGAATAACGGTATACCTCTCAGGAAGCATCGCCGCCTATAAGGGGGTCGAAGTGGTCCGGGGGCTACAGAAGGCTGGACACGAGGTGCGGGTCGTGATGACGACGGCCGCCACCAAGCTCGTTGGCCCGGCTACCCTGAACGCACTGACTAAGTATCCGGTGTTGACGGATCTCTGGAACAATCAGGAACAGCCAATCCCCCACATTGAGCAGGCCGACTGGACGGAACTAGCACTGGTGGTGCCAGCCTCCGCAGATCTGTTGGCTAAGATGGCAAATGGAATGGCGGATGATGCCGCCTCGACGACCCTGCTGGCAACCGCGGCGCCGAAAATGGTAGCGCCGGCGATGAACCGCCAGATGTGGGCGGCCCCAGCAACCCAGCGGAACCTCGCCCAGCTTGCTGAAGACGGGGTGACGATCATTGAACCGGTAACCGGCCGCTTGGCGGAAGGCTATTCGGGCCATGGTCGCCTGCCGGAACCAGACCAGATTGTTGCCCGGGTACAGGACTTCTTGAACCAGCGCCACCGCCTTGCTGGTAAACGAGTGGTCGTGACGGCTGGGGGAACCCGGGAGCCCCTCGATCCCGTTCGTTACATCGGTAACCGGTCTTCCGGTAAGATGGGAATTGCCATTGCCCGTGCCGCTGCCCAGGCGGGGGCTCAGGTAACACTAATCACTGGCCAGGTCAGTGTGCCGCTGCCACAGGATCCTAACATTCACCAGGTTTCAACCATGACGACCGAAGAGATGCTGCAGGCGGTGCAGGCGGCCTTTAAGTCTGCCGATGCCCTAGTGATGGCAGCAGCCGTGGCGGATTACCGGCCGGTGAAGGTTGCCGAGCAAAAGGTGAAGAAGAGCCATGACAGTGAACTGCGGACCCTTGAATTAACGGAGACGGTCGATATCTTGCGGACCGTTGCTGCTACTAAGGGTGTTGACCAGTTAGTGGTGGGCTTTGCGGCCGAAACGGAAAAACTTCTGGATCATGCCCAGGAGAAGCTTGCCAGCAAGCATGCCGACATGATCGTTGCCAACAGTGTGGCGGGGGCTACGGGCGCCTTTGGTCGGGATGATGACCAGGTCA
>CAMFOZ010000044.1 GCA_945971245.1 uncultured Lactobacillus sp. | reverse complement strand
TCCTGGATGACTACCTGAACTCCAACAGCACGACCAATGGTAACCTGGGTAACACCAACCCAACCACGTCATCATCAAGTGCTAGCAACTAATAAATAAGAATTAAGTCAGTAAAAATCCCCCAGCGTTGGATCGAAAGCCAATACTGGGGGATCTTTATTGCTATTTATTATCATCTAAGCGGTCGACGATTTCTTGTAATCGGGTCAGACGGGGCTGACTCTTGAACTGCCACTTGGCGATGTCCTTGTTAACATCAGCGATGAAGTCGTTCACCCCGGTCATGGATTGTTGCAGCTGCTGGATGTTATTCCGCAACTGGCTGAACTGGTCCTGGATCTTTTGGACCGTGGCGATCATGCCTCGAATCTCATTCAGCATTATTGCTCATCTTCCATCTGATCCTTGATGGCCTGCTGGATCTTCCGGTACTTCTCATCGTTGTAATTGCCGGAGTTATCCTTGAAGATCATCTTGAAGTCATCGTCGTCGCTGTAACGAGGGATAAGGTGAATGTGGGAGTGGAAGACGGATTGGTAGGCAACCTTACCGTTGTTATTGACCACATTCATCCCCTTGATAGCAGGGTTGGAGTTCTTAACGGCCCGGGCAATCTTTGGAAGCCGGGAGAAGACAGCGGCAGCCAAGTCTTCATCGTAGGCAAAGAGGTCGGGAACATGCTTCTTTGGAACCACCAGGGTGTGACCCGGCGTGCCTTGGGAAATGTCTAGAAAGGCCTTAACAACATCATCTTCGTAGACGGTGTAACTCGGAATTTCGCCAGCAATAATTTTACAAAAGATACAATCAGTCATGATGTACCCCCTCCTTTGATTGTTCATTACTATCTAGTATAACTTAAAATGTGTCTTTCTTCACTGCGGAAGGTCTAATCTGGTATGCTATAATAAAATGCTGAATAAATTAGAAAAGAAGGGATCGCGACACAATGGCACTTGAGATTAAGAACCTTGTCGGGGGCTATTCACAGCTTCCCGTATTAAAAGACGTCAGCCTTGATGTCCAACCCGGTGAACTGGTCGGGCTGATCGGCCTGAATGGGGCCGGTAAGTCAACGACCATCAACCACGTGATCGGTATCCTGCGGCCTTTTTCCGGTGAAATCACTCTGAATGGACTTAACATTCAGAACGAGCCGGAGAAGTATAAGCGGCAGATTGCCTATGTCCCAGAAACGCCAATTCTCTATGATGAATTAACGTTGCGGGAACACTTGGAACTGACAATGGATGCGTATGGGCTAGACCACGACCAGGCTTGGCAGCGGGCTCACCAGTTGCTTAAGACTTTCCGCCTTGATAATAAGCTTGATTGGTTCCCGGCTAACTTCTCCAAGGGGATGAAGCAGAAGGTGATGATCTGTTGTGCCTTCATGACGGATGCCAAACTGCTGATCGTCGATGAACCATTCTACGGCCTGGATCCGCTGGCGGTCCATGACCTGCTGGGCCTCATTGAAAAGAAGAAGGAAGCCGGAGTGGCGGTCCTGATGTCAACCCACGTCTTAGACACCGCCCAGCGTTACTGTGACCGCTTTGTCCTGTTGGCCGATGGTAAGGTTCGGGCTCGTGGTACCCTCGACGAGTTGCGTAAGCTTGGCGACCGGCCTGATGAGTCCCTAGACGAAATCTACCTTCATTTAGCAAGGGATGGTCAGCATGAGTAATCTATTTAGTAAACGCCGTCAGCGGCACTTCATGCTTTTACTGAAATACTGGCGGTTAGTGTTCAATGATCACTTTGTCATTGCGCTCTTCTTTCTGTTTGGTGCCTTGGCATACGGCTACTCGCAATGGCTACCGCAGCTTGGTCCACACCTCTGGTGGAGTCGTTGGTTGCTGGCGCTCTGGTTCACCGTCTTAGCCCAGATTGGGCGGCTGGCAACCCTGGTGGAGCGGCCCGATCCCGTCTTCCTGCTTCCTCAGGTCAGTCATATGCAGCGCTACCTGCGCCAGGCTGGGCGGTACAGTCTTATCCTGGGTGAACTGATGACACTGGCGGGAGCTTTTGTGGCCCTGCCGTTTGCGCTGACGACGGAGAAAATGACGACAATTAGTATTGTGGCCGTCTTCTTGGTGGCCGTCATGACTAAGGCCAGTTGGCTAGAGACTGCCCAGGGCCTGATCAGTCAGCAGTGGGTCCGTTACCGGCGCTGGCTCCGGTTAGCCCAATGGGGAATTCCATTGGTGATTGCGCTGGTTACCTGGCTCGGTACACCGGTAATGGGAGCAGTCCTGGCCCTTGTCGTGCTGGTGATTTCGGTATATCTTTTCAACCCGAATAAGTTGACCATTGACTGGCGGACAGCGGTGAAGACCGAGGACGACCGGATGTACAGTGTCTACCGCTTCTTTAACCTCTTCACCGATGTTCCAAAGGTCCAGGGCAATGTCAAGCGGCGGTCATGGGCGAATGGCTTGATCCGGTTGTTGACGGTTCCTGGACACCCCTGGTCTTACCTCTACGTTCGGGGCCTGGTCCGGAACACCGACATCAGTGGGATCGTCATTCGGTTAACCCTATTGGCAATGGTCGTGGTCTTCTTAGTGCCGATCACCTGGCTCAACTCCGCCCTGGCGGTGTTGTTCATCTACCTGATCGCCACCCAGTTGATGCCCCTGTTTGACCAGTTCGACGGGAACGTCTTTACCCACCTTTACCCGGTAAGCTTTGACCAGCGGCGGGCCGATTTTCAGGGCCTGCTGATTAGGGTGACGGCCCTGGTGGCCCTGCTGATTGTTTTGGCAAGCCTGGGGATGGGACTGAACTGGCAACAGTTTGGCATCAATCTGGTGCTGGCAATTATCGAAGTCGTATTGCTGACCCGGTTATACTTCCGGGTACGAATCAAAAAATTAAGTGAGGAAAATTAAATTATGCGTGTTAAACATAAGAAGTGGGCCGATCCACTGATTGCGGCCCACCCAGAAATGATGGTTACGAATGCTGCTGATTGGAAGGGCAAGTGGCAACAACGCTTTACCAAGCAGCAGCCAATCCACCTGGAAGTTGGAATGGGGAAGGGGCAGTTCATCATTGGGATGGCTAAGGCCCACCCAGAATACAACTTTATCGGTCTGGAGATCCAACGGACGGTCGCGGCGATTGCCTTAAAGAAGGCCTTGAGCGAGGATCCACTGCCTAACTTGCAACTGATCTGTGGGGACGGGGAAGACCTCGACACCTTCTTCGAACCCCATGAGATTGACCGGATGTACCTGAACTTCTCTGATCCGTGGCCAAAGAAGCGGCATGCCAAGCGGCGGCTGACCTACAAGACCTTCCTGGCCAACTACCAGGATATCCTGAAGGACCAGGGGGCTATCGAGCTGAAGACGGACAACATGGGCTTCTTCGAGTTCTCCTTACAGAGTATGAATAATTACGGGATGCACTTTGATGGGGTCTGGCTCGACCTGCACAACAGTGAGGAAAATGAGCACAACGTTGAAACTGAGTATGAGCAAAAATTCGCGGCGAAGGGCCAGCCAATCTATAAGCTGACTGCGCATTTCGAATAAGCAATAAAAATGGCTGACGAGGGAAATTAATTCCTCATCAGCCATTTTTGCTTTAACCTAATTCACTTAAGTTAGTCTTCAATTCGCTTGAGTTCCAGTAAGCTACCAGTGTAGGCGTCAGCCTTGAACTCGTAGTTGACCAGCTCATCATCTTCACGGCGGGTTAGACCACCCTGGTAGGCGTTCGTTTTAACGGCAAAGCGTTGGAACGGTACCGGGCGGTGGTCAATCCAGCTCCCGGCAATCTGACCTTCACGGGCAAAATCGTTGCGGACCATCCGCAAGATCCGCCGCGCGGACATCGGTCGATTGCCAAAGAGCTTCCCCGCAATAAAACCGGCAAGCCCGGAAGCACCGAGGGTAATCGGCACTATCCAGGGATTAGCTGTATTGTTTGAATCGTTCATATAATTAAATTACTTCTTTCTTGAGATATTTGGAGATTGGGTAATTTAAGACGACGCACTTATTTTACCATACCGTCGCGCAGAAAAACAAATCACCGGAATTGATACTTATTTTTTGTAAGAGCTAATTGAAATGATATAATGAGAAAAAACAGACTGGAGTTGATAATATGGAAAAGTTACCGGTAATGCGTGAGGATGAACTGCTAACGAAGGTTCAGGATGGCCGTTACGTCCTCTTCTTTACCGCCGGCTGGTGCCCAGATTGCCAAGCCATCAAGCCGGCCATGCCCGCCATTGAGCAGGATTTCAGTGACTATCATTTCTACCAGGTTGATCGTGATGAGAACATTGACCTGGCCGCCGACCTCAATATTTTCGGGATTCCGAGCTTTGTTGCCTACCGTGACGGTAAGGAAATCGGCCGTTTTGTCAGCAAGGACCGGAAAACCAAGCAACAAGTAGAAGATTTTTTGCGCAATTTGAAGTAAAATAAGATGGCGGTACGAGATCGCCATCTTTTCTGGTGATCTCAAATTCAAATTGGAAAGGAACATTTGATGTTAATTTCAAGTTACAACCCAAATGAAATGGGTGATATCCTGGTTGTTATCACGGCACCTGACGACGGTAGTGACCAGACGACCAAGGTTAATGACGGGGTTGCCCAGATTACCAATGATAAGGGCCAATTATTGGGCTACAACTTCCTGGCAGCTAGCACGATTTTGCCTGAATTAAAGGACGAAAATGGTCAGGTCTTCTTAACTGAGGATCAGGTTGCTAAGCTGAACCAAAAGCTGACGGCTGCGGGCTTTGACCAACAACTGACGGCTGACCTGACGCCGAAGTTTATTGTTGGCTACGTTGAAAAGCTCGAAGATCACCCGAAGTCCGACCACCTGAAGATCACCCAGACCCGGATCAGTGATGACCAGACCGTTCAGATTGTCTGCGGCTCACCGAACGTCAAGGAAGGGATCAAGGTTGTCGTTGCTCGTCCTGGTGCCATGATGCCCGACGGTAAGATCATCTGGCCAGGTGCCCTGATGGGGGTTGAAAGTGACGGAATGCTGTGTGGTTTCCGTGAACTGCGGTTGAAGAACGCTCCCGACAAGAAGGGCTTATGGATCATTCCAGATGATTGGCAAAAAGTTGGGGAAGCGGTTGATTTTGCCAAGGCCAACACCTTCTTCCCGGCAAAATAGTTAATTCTTTGTGAAAGCTATTGCCAAAATATTAGAATGCTATATTATTTATTGAGGGACCAGCCAAACTGGTCCCTCAATGACTTTTAAAAATTAACTGCATGAAAGCTGAAAGGAAACTGGATTGATGGAAAAGCAAACATACTATTTTGTTGGAATTAAAGGAACCGGGATGGCATCATTAGCCCGGATCCTGCATGATAAGGGGAACACGGTGCTGGGTTCCGATATCGAAAAGGAAACCTTTACCCAAGGACCACTGCTGAAGGCGGGAATTAAGATTCTCCCCTTTGACCCGGCCAACATTAAGCCGGGGATGACGATCATCCAGGGAAACGCCTTTGGTGACGATCATCCTGAAATCAAGCGGGCCCACGAGCTTGGCTTGAAGATCATGTCTTACCCAGAGGCCGTTGAAAATGAGGTCGCTAACCACACCAGTATTGGAATTGCCGGTGCCCACGGTAAGACGAGTACGACGGCACTCCTGGCTCACGTCTTAGATGCCGTAGAACCAACTAGTTACCTGATCGGTGATGGGGTTGGTAAGGGGAACGCCCAGGACCGCTTCTTCGTCTTTGAAGCCGACGAATACCGTGACCACTTCCTGGCATATCACCCGGACTACGCTATCATGACCAACATTGACTTTGACCACCCCGACTACTTCAAGGACATTGACGATGTTCGCCAATCCTTTGAAACTTACGGTCGTCAGGTGAAGAAGGCCATCTTTGCCTGGGGAGATGACGAAAACCTCCACAAGCTCGACGTTGATGTACCGATCTACTACTACGGAACTGGTGAAAATGACGACTTCCGGGCAGAGAACATCCAACGGACACCAGCCGGCTCAACCTACGATGCTTACTTCCGTGACCAGAAGCTGGGCACCTTTACCATCCACCTCTATGGTGAACACAGTGTACTGAACAGCCTGGCCGTATTGGCGGTTGCCTACATGGAACATGTTGATATGGCAGATATTAAGAAGGAATTGGCCAACTTCACCGGGGTTAAGCGGCGCTTCAGTGAGACGGATGTCGCTGACGACAAGATGATTGACGACTACGCTCACCACCCGAGTGAAATCAAGGCCACGATCGATGCTGCTCGGCAGAAGTACCCTGACAAGCAAATCGTGGCTGTCTTCCAGCCCCACACTTACTCACGGCTGGCGGCCTACATCGATGGCTTCGCTAGCTCCCTCAGTCGGGCTGACAAGGTTTACGTTACCCCAATCTTTGGTTCTATTCGGGAAAATAAGGGGAACATCTCCAGTGCCGATCTTGAGGCTAAGATTCCGGGCAGTGAAGGCATCGACATGGATACGATGGACAAGCTGGCCCAGTACCACAATGCGGTTTTGATCTTTATGGGTGCCGGCGATATCGAGAAGTACGAAGATAAGTATAAAGAAATTCTTAATAAGTAGGGTTAGTGAATGAAAATGGTAGTGACCGCTACCATTTTTATGTTATTTTAAAAGTGTTTATTTTTTCATAACTAAATAAGAAAGAGGGATTATCTGATGGATAACTTTTCTGGTGATTCAGGCCGCCGGATCGTCACTGATTCGGCAGGCGTGAATCGGTTTTTGACCCGGATGTACGGGAACATGACCTTAGCTGTCCTGGTATCCGCCCTGAGCGCTTATCTGACAATGACGGTCTTCCGTGTTCAGGTCATGAGTTTCTTT
Organism: uncultured Lactobacillus sp.; assembly: GCA_945971245.1. GTDB lineage: Bacteria > Bacillota > Bacilli > Lactobacillales > Lactobacillaceae > Limosilactobacillus. Next base: position 6,608 of record CAMFOZ010000044.1, on the reverse strand, counting down.
GGTGCTCACCCAGCAATGGTATGGATTGTTTTGCTGCTGCCAATTGCCTTATCAATGGGAGTCAGCTTCAGTGCCACCCGGAATCCGGCTGGGGGATTCATCATGTTGATGCTGATATCGATCATCTATGGGGTTGAATTTGCCCTGATCGCCGGGGTTTACACTGGTACTGATATTGCGGCGGCGTTTGTTTCATCTGCCGCGGTCTTCGCCACGATGGCCATCTATGGGACGGTAACGAAACGCGACTTAAGCCGGTTCGGTGCCCACGCCATGGCGGCCCTGGTGGCCTTGATGATCGCGTGGATCATTAACATGTTCCTCCACAGTCCCGCAATCACCTACATCTTCTCCTTCATCGCTGTTATCATCTTTGTTGTCTTAACGGCCTGGGATGCCCAGAAGATGAAGCAGATTTACATCAATTACAGTGATCAGAACACTATGACGGGGCTGGCAATCGTGGGGGCCTTGCAGCTCTACCTTGACTTCGTTAACCTCTTCATCTCATTCCTGCAGATCTTCGGAATGAGCAATCGAGACTAAAACAAAAAGCCAAACTAGGAAAATGCCTAGCTTGGCTTTTTAATTTTGGCCTTCGTGGGACCATTTCTGGATGTAGTAGGTAACGTTGACGATGAGAATCACCAGGACCGCAATCCAGATGGTCCGCATCTTCATAATGGGCTGGAGCTGGGCGGAGACGACTGCGCCCAGGGTAAATCCTGCAACGATCATGCTGTAATCAATGGCGGCCCGCCGCTGACTTCGGTCGTGGTGAAAGTAATACTCACTCCAGGCCACAACTGATTTTTTAATATTGCCACTGGTAAAAACGCTGCTGTAACCGAGTCCCTCGATCTTGGCAAAGGCAGCGTTTTGCATTGCCAGGCCGAATGAGATTGCTGGGACACTGATGTAGGTTGGAAAACTCGCAGGAAGCCCGCCGACGATCATTCCAATGACCAGGATGGGAATCAGGCAGAAAACCCGCCAGTAGTGATCAATGTGCGCGTGGAAGATACTGACGATGGCTAGACCGACGATATAGGCGATCAGAGAGGCTAGCCGGTCAACCACCCCGAAAAAGTTGTGGTTGGCCAGGGCGGCACTCAAAAAGACAATGTTACCGGTTTGAGCGGCCGCTAAGGTATGGTTACACTGGATGTAGGTAAAGGCATCGATGAATCCGCCGCAGAAGGTCAGGACGATGGCAAAGAGCCGGGCTTCGGCCAGGTTACGTTGATCAAGGATGTTATGCATAATGAATCATCTCTTAAATAATAATCGTTATCCATTATATTCCCGGAAAGGTCGATCGGGAAGTTAACCTCAGTTGCTAATCTTTGGTACAATTATTTTTAGAAAAAGAAGGGCGGGAATTAAATGACAAAGCAATTACTATTGATTGATGGTAACAGTATCGTTTTCCGGGCATTTTTTGCCATGCATAGCCAGATTGATAAGTTTACTAATAAGGATGGGCTGCACACGGCAGCTATCTATGGCTTTAAACTGATGTTGGACCATGTACTGGCTAACTTTCATCCGGATGCGGCCCTGGTTGCCTTTGATGCGGGTAAGGTAACCTTCCGGACTAAGATGTATAACGACTACAAGGGCGGCCGGAACAAGACCCCTGAGGAGCTGACCGAACAGCTTCCTTATGTTCGCCAGCTCGTCAAGGCATCTGGCCTGCACAGCTATGAGTTGGCTAACTATGAGGCCGATGACATTATCGGGACCCTGGCTAAGGAGGCTGATGATGCCGGTTATGAGACCTTGATCGTGACGGGTGACCGGGACCTGACCCAGCTGGCCAGCGACCACACCACGGTGGCGGTAACCCATAAGGGAGTTACGGAGACCGAACACTACACCCCAGCCCATGTCGAGGAGAAGCTGGGAATTACCCCTCGGCAGATCATTGATATGAAGGCCCTGATGGGAGATAGTTCGGATAACTATCCGGGGGTTACCAAGATTGGTGAGAAGACGGCTCTGCGGCTGGTCAAGCAGTTCGGCTCGGTTGAGGGAATCTATGACCATATTGACGACCTCAAGAAGAGCAAGATGAAGGAACACCTGGTGGAAGAAGAGAAGATCGCCCGCGAGTGTAAGACACTGGCAACAATCCTGCGGGATGCGCCAATCAAGGTTGGCTTGAAGGACATTGCCTACCAGGGTGAACAGACTGAAGAGCTGGTTGATTTCTACCAGCAGATGGGCTTCAAGTCCTTCCTGGCAAAGATGGATGTTTCCCCGGAGGATAGTGAGCCGGCAGTGGCACCAATTTCATATGAAGAATTAGCTGCTGGCCAGCTTGCTGAGCAGGTGGCCAAGCTGCAGGGACCGGTCAGCTTCTATCTTGAAATGCCGGAAGCAAACTACCACTTATCGCCGTTTGCTGGTTTCGTGATCGGCGACGGTCAGAATTGGCTAGTCAGTCGCGATGCTGAACTGTTGAAACAGGAGCCACTGAAGAAGCTCTTGGAGGATCCCACGGTGAAGAAGAACGTCTTCAACGCCAAGGGGCAAATCGTGGGCCTCCACCGGCTAGGGATTAACCTGGTGGGCGTTGACTTTGACCTTTTGCTCGCCTCCTACCTGTTAAACACTAACGATAACAGTAACGACCTGGGGAAGGTTGCCGGTGAACACGACTACCATAACGTCCAGACCGACGAGGAGGTTTATGGCAAGGGCGTCAAGCGGGCGGTTCCCGAAGATGATGAAATCTTCTTCACCCACCTGGCTAACAAGGCCCGGGCGATCATGGAACTGCGGCAACCACTTTACGACCAGCTCAAGGAAAACCAGCAGATGCCGCTGTACACTGATATTGAGCTCCCCCTGACGCGGGTGCTGGCTGAGATGGAGATGACGGGGGTCCGGGTAGATGCCCAGACGCTGAAGAACATGGGCAGCAAGCTTAAGGAACGGCTCGCTGAGATTGAGAGCGAGATCTATTCACAGGCCGGCGAGGAGTTCAATATCAACTCCACGAAGCAGCTCGGTCATATTCTCTTTGAGAAACTGAAGCTACCGGTCATTAAGAAGACCAAGACAGGTTACTCCACGGCGGTTGATGTCTTAGAGAAGCTGGCAGACCGGTCACCGATCGTTGCCGAGATCCTGGAATACCGGCAGATCGCTAAGCTCCAGTCGACCTACATTACGGGGCTTTTGAAGGTGATCCATTCTAGTGACCAGAAGATCCATACCCGGTACCTGCAGACCCTGACACAGACTGGCCGCCTGTCTTCAGTTGATCCTAACCTGCAGAACATCCCGGTCCGACTGCCCGAGGGCCGGCAGATTCGGCGGGCATTTGTACCAAGTCATGACGGCTGGCAGATTTTCTCCTCAGACTACTCACAGGTGGAACTACGGGTTCTGGCCCACATCACGGGTGATAAGAACCTGCAGGAGGACTTTAAGAACGGTGAGGATATTCACGCCAGCACGGCCCGGCGGATCTTCCACCTACCAGCTGATGCCCCGATTGATCGGAACATGCGGCGGCGGGCCAAGGCGGTTAACTTCGGGATCGTCTATGGAATCAGTGACTACGGCTTAGCCCAGCGGATTCACGTCAGTCGGGCGCAGGCGCATGAGTTCATCCAGAACTACTTCCATGAGTTCCCGGGGGTAGAAAAGTACATCCATGATACCATCGCCTACGCCAAGGAACATGGCTACGTGGAGACCATCACGCACCGGCGTCGGTACCTGCCAGACATTAACGCCAAGAGCTTCAGTCGGCGGTCGTTTGCGGAACGAACGGCGATGAATACCCCAATTCAGGGGAGTGCTGCTGATATCATCAAGATTGCCATGATTCGGATGCAGCGGGAGTTAGCAAAACGTCATCTCCAGGCTAAGATGCTCCTGCAGATTCATGATGAATTAGTATTTGAGGCGCCAAAAGAAGAAATCCCGGTATTGCAAAAGCTGGTTCCCCAGGTGATGGACTCGGCCGTTAAGCTGGATGTTCCACTGAAGGTAGACAGCAAGTTTGGCGATACCTGGTACGATCTTAAAAAGTAAGGAAGTCATTAAAGTTGCCAGAATTACCAGAAGTCGAAACTGTCCGGCGTGGTCTGTTAAAGATCGCTAAGGGACGTAAGATTAACGCAATTGATGTTTACTATGGCAAGACGATTACTAACGATGTTGAGGAGTTCCGTCAGGCCCTGATTGGCCAGACAATTGAGGATGTTGACCGGCGCGGGAAATACCTTCTCTTTCGCTTTAGCAACAACCTGACGATGGTTTCACACTTGCGGATGGAAGGACAGTACTTCAGTCAACCCATCGGCGGCCCAATCGATAAGCATACCCACGTTGTCTTCCAGTTTACGGACGGGACGGAACTCTGCTACCACGATACCCGTAAGTTTGGCCGGATGACCCTGGTCCGGACCGGGGATGAAATGCAGGTCGGTGGTCTCAAGACAATCGGACCCGAACCAACCCCAGAGACATTTAAGCTGGACTTCTTTAAAGCTGAGCTTAAGAAGAGCCGGGGGAAGATTAAGCCCTTCCTCCTCAATCAGCGACACGTGGCCGGGCTCGGTAACATCTACGCCGATGAGGTCCTGTGGATGAGTCGGATCAACCCGGAACAACCGGCCAACTCACTAACTGACCAGCAAATCAAAGACCTTCATGCTAATATCATCAAGGAACTGGCCCAGGCCATCAAGTATAAGGGGACCACGGTCCATACCTTTGCCAATGCCTTTGGTGGTGCCGGGGGCTTCCAGGAACGGCTGAATGCCTATGGTCATGGCGGTGACAAGTGTCCGCGGTGTGGGACCAAGATGGTTAAGATCAAGGTTGCCCAGCGGGGGACCACCTACTGCCCGCACTGTCAGCCACTACGGGAGGATCTGGTATGACGAGGATAATTGGCCTGACCGGTGGGATTGCCAGTGGTAAATCCACCGTCAGCAACTTATTGCGGCAAGCAGGGGTACCGATTGTTGATGCTGACCAGATTACCCGCCAGGTTCAGCGTCCTGGATCGCCGGCCTTGGATAAGCTGGCGACAGCGTTTGGCAATCAGATTATCCAATCCGATGGGAACTTGGACCGGGCGCAGCTGGGGAAACGAGTTTTTGCTGATGCAGCCGCGCGTCAAGAACTCAACCAGATCATGCAGCCCCTGATCAGGGATGCTATCTGGCAGGCCGTTGATACGCTAAAAAAACAGAATGTTCCCAATGTCATCCTGGATTTGCCCCTTTTGTATGAGCAACACTATGACGAGGATTGCGACCTGGTAGTGGTGGTGACGGTCAGCCCAGAAACTGAATTGCGACGGTTGATGGCCCGCAATCACTACTCGGCAGCGGAAGCAAAGGAACGGATTGCCGCCCAGATGCCCTTGAGTCAGAAGGTGGCCCGGGCAGATGTGGTGATTGATAACGATGCCAGCCTGGAGCAGACCCGGCGTCAAGTGGCACAATTGGTTGAACACCTGCAGAGCACGCGGTAAAATAAAGTACTACCTATGTTAAAAGGAGGGGAACGCTTTGCGATGCCCACATTGTCATAAAAATGGTTCGCGGGTGGTCGACAGTCGCCCGAGTGAAGATGGGACTTTCATTCGGCGCCGGCGTGAATGTGTCCACTGCGGTTTTCGCTTTACCACTTTTGAACGCTACGAGGAGACACCACTGCTCGTCATCAAGAAGGACGGTACCCGCCAGGAATTTAGCCGGCAGAAGATCCTAAACGGGATTGTTCGATCCGCTGAAAAGCGGCCAGTGAGCATGGAGCGCTTGACCAAGCTGACGGATAAAGTGGAGAAACAAGTGCGTGGCCTCGGTGAAAATGAGGTTTCTAGCCAGATCATCGGTAAGTTCGTGATGAATGAATTAAAGAGTGTCGATGAGATTGCCTACATTCGCTTTGCCAGTGTTTATCGGCAGTTTAAGGACGTAGATGCCTTCATGAGTGAACTGGAAACGATGGTCAAGGATGAGCATAAGAAAAAGTAGGGGGTTAGATCGTGACAACGCGGCCAAACTTTGATCCACAGGCGGGGTACCTAGTTACCGCCGCGGCCGATTTTATCAATTTTAACGATCAGATCTTTACGGAATACTACCAGCCCATTTTGGGACCGGTAGCGTTTAGCCTGTTTTATGCCCTGCGGAGCCAGTTACTTGATCACCCGACCTTAGCTGATCGGCGGTTGCAGTCGGCCTTGCTGGTCCAGGTGAATGCTGGTCAGAGCCAGGTAAGTGAAGGCCTCCGCCGTCTCGAGGGAATGGGGATCATTCAGACCTATTTTCAGCATGATGCTCAGGGTGACCTGTACGTTTACGAACTCCAGGCCACGCTCTCTCCAGAGCAGTTTATAAACGATAACCTGCTAAGTGTCCTCTTGTTGGAGGCGATTGGTGAGCAGGCTTTTACCAGGCTGGCAAATAATGCCCACCGTTACCGGCTAGTGGCTGAACATTCGCAGCTGAAAAACGTTAGTCACCACTTCCTGGATTCTTACCAGGTTGATCAGCGGGAACTGGTCCACCTTCCGGAAGCCATTAAGCAGGCGCGGACAGATACGGTGGTGGCAGAACACCATTCACTGGTGA
>CAMFOZ010000043.1 GCA_945971245.1 uncultured Lactobacillus sp. | reverse complement strand
AAGACAAGATCCTGACCTTCAATGATGATATCCAAGGAACGGGGATCATTGCCCTAGCCGGGGTACTGGGGGCCATGAACATCTCCAAAGAGAAGCTGACTGACCAGACCTTCCTGACCTTTGGTGCCGGAACTGCCGGCATGGGGATCGCCAAGATGCTCTATGACGAACTGGTTCGGCAAGGCCTGGCTCCCGAAGAAGCCAAGAAGCACTTCTACCTGGTCGATAAGCAGGGGCTGCTCTTTGATGACACTGAGGGTCTGACCGAAAAGCAGAAGCCATTCACACGTCAACGGAGCGAATTCGCCAATGCGGACGAGCTGACTAACCTGCTGGCCGTCGTGAAGGCCGTTCACCCAACCGTGATGATCGGGACCTCCACCCAGCCAGGGACCTTCGACGAGGCCGTTGTTAAGGAAATGGCTGCCCACACCGACCGGCCAGTAATCTTCCCATTGTCTAACCCAACTAAGCTGGCTGAAGCCAAGGCCGCGGACCTACTGAAGTGGACCGATGGCCGGGCACTGGTCGCAACGGGGATTCCGGTTGCTGACATTACTTACCAGGGTGTCACCTACCAGATTGGTCAGGCTAACAACGCCCTGATCTACCCTGGGGTTGGCTTTGGGGCCCTGGCAGTTCAAGCCAAGCAGCTGAATGATAATATGCTGGCTGCCGCTGCCCACGCCCTGAGTGGTCTGGTTGATCCAGACCAACCGGGTGCCGCTGTCCTGCCACCAGTTTCCAAACTGGCTGAATTCTCCCAGCGGGTTGCTCAGCGGGTCGCTCAATCAGCCATTGACCAAGGACTGACGACGATGACCGATGCTAAAAAGGCCGTTGCCGATGCCAAATGGGAACCAAAGTACTAATCTATTAAGTATCCATTAGCTAGGCAAGAATAAGTAAATCAGTCTAAAAAGTTTGTGATTCTGATCTTAAAATCGCAAAATCTCAAGAATTTTATTTAATAAATTCTTGAGATTTTTTTGTTTAATAGCTTGTGAAAAAATCAGTGTACCGAAATGAAAACGCCTTTATAGCGGCCTGCCCGCTTATCGATATAAGTGAAAATTATAGAATACTAAAGGTTTGACTATGCCGGGCCCGACGGGTTAGGATAATGGTGTAAATGATGTGTAACATTTCACAAATAAAACAACTTTTGATTACATCATTGGAGGCGTCAAAAAATGACAGAATACCGTACTGAAGAAGATACGTTAGGTCCCGTTAAGATTCCCGCTGATGCACTGTGGGGTCCACAGACTGAACGTAGTCGTAACAACTTCCCAACTGGCCAATACATGCCATTAGCAATCATCCGGGCTCTGCTGAACATCAAGAAGGCTGCTGCCCAAGCTAACATGGAAACTAAGGCCATCTCTGATGAAAAGGGTAACCTGATTGTTAAGGCCATCGACGAACTGCTGGCCTTAAGTGACGAAGAACTGCGTAAGGACTTCCCACTGAAGGTTTACCAAACTGGTTCTGGTACGCAAACCAACATGAACACTAACGAAGTAGTTGCTCACAAGGCTCACCAGATCAACCCAGACATTGAAATTCTGCCAAACGACGATGTTAACAAGGGTCAAAGTTCTAACGACACCTTCCCAACGGCCATGAACGTGGTTGCTTTGGAAGCCGTTAACAAGCTGAAGCCAGCTGTTCAACACCTGATCGATGAATTGAAGATCAAGCAGGACAAGTACTGGAAGACGGTTAAGGTCGGCCGGACCCACCTGCAAGATGCTGTTCCATTGACGTTCGGTCAAGAAGTATCTGGTTACGTTGCTGCCTTAGAGCACGACCTGAACTACATCAAGACGCTTGAACCAACGTTGGATGAACTGGCCATCGGTGGGACTGCCGTTGGTACTGGTTTGAACGCCGCTGAAGGCATGCCAGAAAAGATCGCTGAAAAGCTTTCTGCCGTTTATGGCCTGAACCTGACTGCCAAGAGTAACAAGTTCTACGGCTTGGCTAACCACTCCGGCTTAAACGTTGTTCACGGTGCATTGAAGACCCTGGCCGCTGACATGTTCAAGATTGCGCAGGATATTCGGTTCCTCGCTTCTGGTCCACGGGCTGGTTACGATGAATTAAACATTCCGGCTAACGAACCTGGTTCTTCCATCATGCCTGGTAAGGTTAACCCAACCCAAGCAGAAGCTGTTACGATGGCTGCACTGCGGGTCTTCGGTAACGATACTGTCGTTACGATGGCATCATCCCAAGGTAACTTCGAAATGAACGTTTACAAGCCAGTTATGATCGACGCCTTCCTTGAATCCGCCGACCTGCTGACGGGGACGATCACCGGCTTCACTGACCGTTGTGTCAAGGGCCTGACTGTCAACGAAAAGCGGATGGCTGAATTGGTTGACAACTCCCTGATGACGGTTACGGCATTGTCACCACACATTGGTTACCACGACAGCGCTAAGATTGCGCAAGCCGCAGATAAGGCTGGTAGCACGCTGAAGGAAGCTGCTCTTAAGTCTGGTAAGGTCACTGAAGAACAATACGATGAGTGGATGGACATGCTGAAGATGACCAACGCTGATCGCAAGGACAAGTAATTAAATGGTAATTGGGGGCAGGCGCATATCGGCTGCCTCTTTGCCTGATTAAGCAAACGAAAAGGAGCACATTATAATGGCAGAAAAATTTCAACCATTATCCGTAAGTAAGCTGGAAGACAGTTACGACGCTGTCATCATCGGTTCCGGTGGTACTGGTCTGTCCGCCGCTATCCAAGCCCACGAATTGGGGTTAAAGGTAGCCGTATTTGAAAAGGAAGAAGAGTTGGGTGGAAACACTAACCGGGCTTCCTCAGGAATGAACGCCGCTGAGACCAACGTGCAATTGAAGCATGGGGTAATTGATAACGTAGCTGACTTCTACCGCGAAACTTACAAAGACGGTGGTCGTCTGAATGATAAGGACATGTTGGGCTACTTCGTTTACCACACCGCCCCAGCAATTGACTGGTTGGCTGACCACGGAATCAAGCTCGATGACATCACTGTTACTGGTGGGATGTCCAAGAAGCGGACGCACCGGCCAGCAAGCATGGCCCCAATTGGTGGCTTCCTGGTTAAGAGCCTGTTGGACGTTGTTGCTAAGGAAGACATTCCGGTATTCAACAACACCAAGGTTACGAGCCTGCTGAAGGATGACGAAGGCCGGATCAATGGGGTTAAGATCAACGCCAATGGTCTGATCAAGACGATCGATGCCAAGGCCGTTATCCTGGCTACCGGTGGTTTCGGTGCCTCCAAGGAGTATATCGAACGCTTCCGTCCAGATCTTAAGGACTACAAGACCACTAACCAACCGGGCGCAACCGGTGACGGCCTGAAGTTAGCTGAAAGCGTCGGTGCTGAACTGATGCAGATGAACCTGGTTCAGGTTCACCCAACGGTTCAACAGGATCACCCACACGTCTACCTGATTGGTGAGGCTGTTCGTGGTGAAGGTGCCATCTTGGTTAACGCTCAGGGAAAGCGGTTCGTCAACGAACTGAACACCCGGAAGATCGTTTCCAACAGCATTACAGCCCTTCCAGAACACAGTGCCTACCTGATCTTTGACCAAGGAATCCGTGACCGTGCTAAGGCCATCGAGTTCTACGACAAGGTTGGCTTGGTTGTTCACGGAGACACCATTGAAGACTTAGCTAAGAAGTTGAAGATGGACCCAGAGACGCTGGCGCAGACAGTGACGACCTGGAACAAGGCCGTTGCAAGCCACAACGACCAAGAATTCGGCCGGACGACCGGGATGGATCGTGGGATCGAAAAGCCTGGCTTCTTCGCTATCCACATCGCTCCAGCTATCCACTACACCATGGGTGGAATTCACATTACGCCGAAGACACAAGTCCTTGACGGTAACGGGGATGTAATCCGTGGCCTGTTCGCTGCCGGTGAAGTTGCCGGTGGTCTGCACGGGAACAACCGGGTCGGTGGTAACTCCATCGCCGAGACAGTGGTCTTTGGCCGTCAAGCCGGTCAACAAGTGACCCTGTACGTTCGTAAGCAGAAGTAATTGGTATTAGCGGTCGGCAGTTTCCGGCCGCCTTGCCTTGCAATTATTTATCAACGATGAGACACAAGAGGAATTATTGAAAGATGAAAAAATTAGAACACGTCAACTATCGTGGCTTCATCTTGCCAGTCGTAGTGGGATTAATCCTCTGGCTGATGACGCCAATTAAACCGGCGGCAGTTCCAGTTGCCGGCTGGCATATGTTTGCCCTGTTTGTGGGAACCATTATTGCCTGCATTACCCGGCCACTGCCAATTGGTGGGGTTTCAATTGTCGCTTTTGCCTTAACCGTTCTTACCAAGACGGTGCCAATGGACAAGGCAATCGTCGGTTTCGGGAATGCTTCCATTTGGATGATCGCGATGGCCTTCTTCATCGCCCGGGGCTTTATCAAGACCGGCCTTGGTCGGCGGATTGCCCTTAACTTTGTGAGGGCCTTTGGTAAACGGACCCTGGGTCTGGCCTACTCCCTGATCGGGGTTGACCTGATCCTGGCTCCGGCAACGCCAAGTAACACGGCTCGTGCCGGTGGGGTGCTGTACCCAATCATTGAGTCCCTTTCCCAATCATTTGGTTCCGACCCGAAGAATGGGACTCAACGGAAGATCGGTTCATTCTTGATCTTCGCTGAATACCATGGTGACATGATCACCGCGGCTATGTTCATGACCGCGATGGCTGCTAACCCGCTGGTTCAAACCCTGGCTAAGGGCAGCGGTGTTAACATCACCTGGATGGGCTGGTTCCTGGCTGCCTTGGTACCGGGGATCATCTCATTGATCGTCGTACCATGGTTGATCTACAAGATGTACCCACCTGAGGTCAAGGAAACGCCAAATGCTAAGCAATGGGCTGAAAAGGAACTCAGTGAGATGGGACCAATGAGCCTGGCCGAAAAGATCATGGCCGTGATCTTCGTCTTGGCCCTGATTCTGTGGATGACCGGGAGCTTCATCGGTATCGATGCTACGCTGGCTGCCTTCATCGCCTTGGCACTTCTCCTCTTAACGGGAGTTTTGAGCTGGCAGGATGTCCTTCACGAAACAGGTGCTTGGAACACCCTGACTTGGTTCTCCGTGCTGGTTATGATGGCCGGTTCACTGACTAGCTTGGGCTTCATTCCTTGGTTGAGTAAGGCTATCGGTAGTTCACTGCACGGGATGAACTGGGTACTCGTATTGATTATCCTGATCGTCGTTTACTTCTACAGTCACTACCTGTTTGCCAGTTCAACGGCCCACGTTACGGCGATGTACAGTGCTTTCTTAGCCGTTGCCATCTCCGCAAACGTACCACCAATGCTGGCGGCCCTCTTACTTGGGTTCTTCGGTAACCTGATGGCATCCACGACCCACTATGCTTCTGGTCCGGCACCAGTCCTCTTCGGTTCTGGTTACGTTCCACAGTCAAAGTGGTGGACGCTGAACTTCGTCTTAGGGATCTTCTACCTGGTTGTTTGGATCGGGATCGGCAGTCTCTGGATGAAAGTTATCGGTATGTGGTAATAAATTAACGAGTCTGATTAGCAAATTTACTTTGCTGATCAGGCTCTTTTTGTTTTCCTAACTAAATAGTTGCTATAATATCTACTGTTAGTAAATTCTGCCGATGGAGGAATGCAAATGAACACGCGAGATCTACAGTATTTTGTCGCCCTGGTCAAGTTTAAGAACTACACCCAGGTTGCCAAGCAATTCCAGGTGTCCCAACCCACCATTACCCAGGCGATTCAACGACTCGAGCGCGAATTTGGGGCCCAGCTAGTCCGCAAAGACCGGGTGCACCGCGATGAGATGATCACCCGCAGTGGCCGCCTGCTCTATGCAAATGCCCAATTGATCAATGAGAAGATCGAGCTGACTCATAAGGAGATCCGGCGAGCCAACCAGAAGCAGATCCGTTTCGGAATGCCACCGATCATTGGCTGTCTCTACATTTCGAAGATTGTCAGCGAGTTTTCTAAGGACCTCTTGTCACGATTGAAGATTACCTCGGTGGGATCCCATGAGCTACTGAGTCAGGTTCGTAATGGCAAGGTCGATATTGCTCTGTTGGGGTCGACTACCCCGATTAATGAACCGGGAGTGTACGCGGACCTGATCTCGGGCCGGCGCTTCGGGGTTATCGTTAGTACCAATAATCCTTTGGCTAAGCGGGATGAGGTTAGTTTTAAGGAACTGGCGACGGAACGTTTCATCAGCTTTGACCAGCAGTATGTTCACCAGGCCGCTTTTCGGGCTTACTGTGCCTATGCCCAGATTAATCCGACCGTTGCCATGTACCGGATCCCCGATATCTCCTGGATCAAGGAACTGGTTCGGCAAAATATCGGGATCAGTCTGATGGCCAGGGATGCCGTCGCCGACAACGAGCCCGGGATTAAGTTCGTTGAGATTACTGATCCGTTGCCGGAACGTTTCTACATTTCGGTGGCGACCCGGGAAGGTTACGTCCTGAGTCCCGACGAGCAGGACTTTATCGACCGCTTACGGAAACTGCACGTGGGAAATTAGGTGGCCATTGACAGGGGTCGTATAATAATTAATGATATTTTGATAAACTTGATTAATTGATTTTGGGGGACATTAAGAGTCATGAGCAAAGACGATGAACTGATGTCGGAATTTGAACCGGCGCGGCACCTATCCGCAAAACACCACATGGCTATTCCGTGGCAGGACTTCTTTACCAACGATAATTTTACGCCAGCGAGTGAGGCTAACCTAGTTGAGCGGGCCGCAATTGTCGGCCGAATTGGGCTGATGATGCTTTCCTATGGAACCGGAGCGTGGCGAGTTCGGGATTCGATGAACATCGTGGCCCGGAAACTCAAGATGACCTGTACGGTTGATATTGGCCTGGTATCACTTGAATATACCTGCATGGATGCCCACCATAGCTATACCCAGGCAATTTCACTTCCTAGTACCGGGGTCAATACGACCAAGCTGGCCAGAATGGAACGGTTCATCGATGACTTCAATGATCACGGTGATGAGATGACGATTGGGGAGATCCATGCCCACCTGGAGAAGATCGCCCACTCGAAAGGTAACTACGCCCCGTACCAGGTCGGCCTGGCGGCGGCTTTGGCCTGCAGCGCCTTCGTGTTTCTGCTCGGCGGTGGTCCCATCGAGATGATCTGCAGCTTCATCGGGGCCGGGTTAGGTAACTTTGTCCGTCGGAAACTGATTGACCGGCACATCACCCTGTTTGCCTGCATTGCCGTTGCGGTGGCGGTGGCCTGCCTGACCTACCTGCTGTCGCTTAGCGTTTTGCAACTGGCCCTTCACGTCAGCTCACGGCATGAAGCGGGTTATATTGGGGCGATGCTGTTCATCATTCCGGGATTCCCGTTCATCACCAGCGGCCTGGACATCTCCAAGCTAGATATGCGGTCCGGCCTGGAGCGGATGACCTACGCAGTTGCCATCATCCTGGTGGCGACACTGGTCGGTTGGATTGTGGCACTGGCGGTGAACCTGCGGCCAGAGAACTTCGCTGTTCTGCCACTGTCGACCATGACAATGCTGCTGCTGCGGATTCCCGCCAGCTTCTGTGGGGTCTTCGGCTTCTCGATTATGTTCAACAGCACGCCGCGAATGGCCGCTATTGCTGGGCTGATCGGTGCCGTAGCCAACACGACCCGGTTGGAGCTAGTTGACCTGACATCAATCCCGGCGGGGGCGGCGGCCTTCATCGGGGCTTTGGTAGCCGGTCTGCTGGCGGCAGTTGCCAAGCGGAAGGTGCGCTTTCCACAAATCTCCATCACGGTCCCATCGATCGTTATCATGGTGCCCGGACTGTACCTGTACCGGGGGATGTATAACCTCGGTCTGACTTCAATTAGTGTCGGGGCCCTCTGGATCACCAAAGCCCTCCTGATCGTTGTCTTCCTGCCACTGGGACTGATTGCGGCCCGGATCCTGACCGATACCAAGTGGCGCCATAACGGTTGATGGAGGTGCCGTGATGATCATCAAGTATCCTGAAAACCTATTAGCAGATGTCAAGGTAGCAACGGCGGGGCGCCACTTAACGGGTTTTACTCCCGGGCAGGGGCCCCGTCATCCAGAGCTGATGTTGATTGGGGAGGCGCCCGGTCGTCACGAGGAAAAGGTCAATATTCCGTTCTCAGGAGTGTCGGGTCAGGAACTGATGAAGCTAGTCGAATCAATCGGCTACTCTCGCCAAACTGTCTACATCACCAGTGTCGTCCGCCAGCGCCCCTATTCGATTAAGCGGGTGCGGGACAAGAAGACGGGGCGGATCGTGGAGAAGACACCGAACCGGACGCCGACCAAGGGAGAGGTCCGGGCCTTCGCACCGCTTTTCGACTGGGAACTGCACTACGTTGATCCGCAGGTACTAGTGCCCTTGGGGAACACTGCCCTCCAGCGCTTGCTCGGGCCCCAGGCCAACATCGGCCAGTTGCACGGTCAGGCGATTACGTCTGCAATTCAGGAGGTGGACCCGGACGGCCGGGGTTACCGGTGGAGTAAGCGTCAGTACCAGCTTTTCCCGATGTACCACCCGGCAGCGATTTTGTACGCCCGCCGTCTCCAGCCCACCGTTGAGGCCGACTGGCAACGTCTGGGGCAGTTTATGCATGATTTGCATCATAAAGAAAACAAATAAGGTAATATACTTTTGGGTGTTTTGCCGGTATAATATAGAAATAGATTCGGAAACTTCTTGCTTGCAAGGAGTTTTTTTAGTTCTATGGAAAAATGGGAGGAAGAGTTTTTGACAGAAAATCAAGGGCGGACAATTGTAACGGGGGCTCTGTTGCTGTCCAACATCATGGCGGGAATGGACGGGACGATCGTCAACACCGCCCTGCCAGCGATCACCAGTGACCTGCACGCCCTGCAGTACATGGGCTGGATCGTGGCCACGTTCCTGCTGGGAATGGCAGTGGCCACCCCGTTGTGGAGTAAATTTGGTGAGCACAAGGGAAACAAGGTGGCCTATATCTGTGCCACAACCATGTTCATGGTAGGGGCCATCTTCCAAGGATTGGCGCCCAACATTCTGTGGTTCATCATTGCCCGGACGGTGATGGGGATCGGTGCCGGGGGGATGAACACAATTCCCTTCATTGTCTTTGCGGAGATCTACGAGAATTTGCGTAAGCGGGCCGAGGTGCTGGGGATCTCCAGCGCCTGCTTCGGGACGGCCTCGATCATCGGCCCCCTACTTGGTGGGTGGCTGGTTGATACCTGGAGCTGGCACTGGGTCTTCTACGTCAACGTCCCGATTGCCATCATCGCGATCACGATCATTTCGATCTTCTACCAGAACTCGGGCCAGCAGGCGGCCGGCAAGCCAGTTGACTACCTCGGTGCTACCCTGCTGGTGACCAGCCTGACCACGATCCTGGTAGCAGTCCAATTGATCGGTTCGGTTTCCTGGCTGATCGTGGTGGCCCTCCTGGTGATTGGGGTGGCCTTACTCTACTGGATGGCAAGAATCGACAGCCGGGCGGCAGACCCGATCGTGCCCAGCCGGCTCTTCAAGAACCGTGAGCTGGTGATCGACTTTTCCCTGTTCATCATCATCTGGGGGTCCTTCATTGCCTTCATCACCTATATCCCAATGTGGGCGCAGGGGCTGTTAGGGCTGAGTGCCCTCCTTGGGGGGATGACCCAGATCCCGGGTGCCATCACTAACTTCATCGGTTCCGAACTGGTACCGTTCCTGCAGGATCGCTGGGGGAAGTATTGGATTGTTACCTGTGGAGCGGCTTCGATCTTCATCGCCTTTCTCGGCATTCTGATTGCGGGTGAAAAGGCGCCATTCTGGCTCCTCCTGACGATGGGGGCCTTTGAAGGAATGGGCGTTGGTCTGGTCTTCAATATTCTGCAGATCAGTGTTCAGACTGATGCGGAACTGCGTGATGTGCCGATTGCCACCTCGATGGGGTACCTGTTGCGGATCCTCAGTCAGACCCTGATGGCCGCGGCCTACGGGGTGATCCTGAATAATCAGCTGTTCAAGGGTGTGCAGCACTCCCACGGCATTACAATGACCATGCTGAACAAGCTGTCAAATGCCGAGACGGCGGGTTCACTACCCAAGGCCCTGGTCCCAACGATGCGGACCATCCTCTACAATGGTTACCGGGACATTGTGATTGCAGCAATTGTCCTGATCGTCATTTCGTTGCTGATCGTGATTCCACTGGGCTGGAGACACCACCTGGCGGCCCAGCAGCAAGGCTAAAATAAAAACCAAAACGACTGGTGAGCATTTACGCTTACCAGTCGTTTTGGTTTTAAAATCCGATTATTCATTTTTCCCCGGGTGCTTACGGTGCCAGGCAGCGATTTGTTCCATCCGGGCCTTGAAGCGGGGTTCAAAGCCCTGGTCACCGGGGTGGTAGAAGTGCTCACCCTCAAGTTCTGGTGGCATGGTGGTCATGTTAGTCAGCTTATCCTTGGTATCGTGAGCGTACTGATAGCCCTGGCCGTAGTGGAGCTCCTTCATCAGTTTGGTGGGGGCGTTCCGGATCTGCAGGGGAACGGGAAGATTGCCGGTCTTCTTGATGGCTGCGTGGGCTTCCAGCCGGGCCTTATAAACAGCGTTAGACTTAGGGGCAGCCGCCAGGTAGATCACACACTCCGTCAGGTGGACGTCACACTCCGGCATCCCCAGAAACTGGCAGGCCTGGAAGGCATTGATCGCCACACGGAGGGCATTGGTATCCGCCAGGCCAATGTCTTCACTGGCGAAGCGGACCAACCGCCGGGCAATGTAGAGGGGGTCTTCCCCACCATCGATCATCCGGGAGCACCAGTAGACGGCGGCATCGACGTCACTGTTACGCATTGACTTGTGGAGGGCCGAGATGATGTTGTAGTGCTCTTCCCCGTGCTTATCGTAACGCAGGGACTTGGTGTTGACCAGCTGATCGAGGTCGTCGGTAGTGATGGTGACTTCCTTACCGGTCCGCTGCCCGTTGAGGACGGCCATCTCCAGGGTGTTGAGGGCGATCCGGGCATCACCATTGGCGAACTGAGCGATGGTGTGGAGCTCATCTTGGGAGCAGTGGATGGTCTGCCCCGGGAAACCTGCGGGGTGGTTGAGGGCGCGCCGGAGAACCTGCTCGATGTCCTCAGTGGTCAGGGATTTGAGAACGAAGACCCGGCAACGGCTGAGCAGGGCGGCGTTGATTTCAAATGAAGGGTTCTCCGTTGTGGCCCCAATCAGGGTGATACTGCCGCGTTCAACAAAGGGGAGGAAGGCATCTTGCTGGGCCTTGTTGAATCGGTGGATCTCGTCGATGAAGCAGATCGTTCGTTCACCGTACTCCCGGTTCTGTTCGGCCTCCTCCATGATCTTCCTGATATCGCGGATACTCGAGGTGACCGCACTGAAGGTGATAAAGTGGGCCTTGGTCTGGTGGGCGATGATCTGGGCGAGGGTTGTCTTACCGATGCCGGGTGGCCCCCAGAAGATCATTGATGAGATCTGGTCGTTTTCGATAATGTCGCGCAGGACCTTTCCCGGACCGAGGAGGTGGCGTTGACCGACGAATTCGTCGATGGTGGTTGGCCGGACCCGGTTCGCCAGTGGGGTATTATTAGCATTATCCTGGGCAAACAAAGACTCTTGATGCATTCTTAAAATCTCCTTTGCTCATATTCTAAACTAAATCTTAACAAAATTGTATTCTGAAGCGTGTTAGGATAAGGATAAAGAGGTTAAAGGGGCAGAAAAAATGGAAAGACTCAAACGGTTCCGCAGTGGACTCGCCAGTAAGCTGGTAAACAATTTAGGCAATAGTTTTCGCGAGTTGCACCGGTGCGGTGACCATCGTTCCAATAAGGCAACGTTCATTGAGATGGGGATCCAGCTCAGTGGGTTCAAGCATGCCCTTTCCGAGCCGGCAGCGTTCGATGAACTGATTCAGACGGCTCGGCAGACAAACGGTGAACGGTATGACCTGCCTCAGGTGACGTTTAATGTGAAACTGCGGCAGTTGAAACATTACCGGATTCCGGTTTACGTGTTGAATGAACGCGGCCTTAACCAACGGGTGATTGTCTATCTGGCGGGGGGAGCATATATTCAACCCGCCGATAAGACCCACTGGCAGTACTTAAATCACTTGGCCCAGGCGACGGGTGCCCGGGTCTATATTCCGATCTATTCGTTGGCCCCGCAGCACAATTTTCGGGCAGCCTACCAGGAGATTGCCCAGCTGTATGGTGATCTGTACCAGCAGGCGCCGGCAAGTGATATTACCCTGATGGGGGATTCCGCTGGGGCTGGCTTGGCACTGGGCTTCAGTGAGTACCTGGGCCAGCGGGGCCTTCCCCAGCCAGGGCACTTGATTTTGATCTCGCCGTGGCTGGACCTGGATCTGAATAACCCAGTGATTAAACGTTATGAACAAGATGACGTAACGCTAAGTCGTTATGGCCTGCGGCGGATCGCGGATCTGTGGGCTGGGGATACCAGCCACCAAGACTATCGACTGAGTCCCCTGAATGGCAATCTGGACCAGCTTCGCGATGTCCATGTCTACGCCGGCACTAAAGAGATCATGTATCCGGATGCGGCCCTTTTGGTGGAGAAACTCAAGGCGAGCCGTATTCCGGTCCACTTTACCGTGGGGCGGGGGATGTTCCACATCTACCCGCTTTACCCTGTTCCCGAGGCTGATGTTGTGATGAAACAAGTTGTTAAAGTTGTGAATAGTTAGGATGGAGTGATTATTTTGACGAAGGTAGCAGTTGTGTTTGCCCCTGGTTGTGAAGAAGTTGAGGGCCTGTCAATCGTCGATGTACTGCGACGCATGGGGATTGAGACGACAATGGTTGGTCTGGAAGGAATCAAGGTTCCGGGAGCGCACGGAATCGAATTAACCTGTGACCAGACCCTAGATGACCACCTGTTGGACTATGACCTGGTGGCCTTTCCTGGCGGCCGTGGCGGTGCCGAAAAGTTGCGTGACAACGACCGTCTGGCTGAGTTGATGCGGAAACGCAACCAGGAGGGAAAGTGGGACGCTGCCATGTGCGCGGCCCCAATTGCCCTGGCCAAGTATGGCCTCTTGGATGGCCGGGACTACACCTGCTTCCCGGGGATCAATGAAGAAGTGGACCGTCTAGCCAAGGATGCCCACTTTAAGGAGACGATTACCGTGGTTGATGAGGCCGGTAAGATCGTCACCAGTCGGGGCCCCGCAACGGCCCTGGCATTTGCCTACCAGATTGCGGAGGTTCTCGGCTACGACACCAAGCAGATCAAGCACGAGATGCTGTATGACTACCTGATGGACCAACGCTAAAAAGAGATAAATAAAATGGCGGCACGTTGATGAGCGTGCCGCCATTTTTGGCTTTAAAGACTGGAATTTACTTGTTAACGATGTACTTGATCATGCTGCCCTTGAGTGCGGCAATGGCGTTGTTAACCACGATCTCACCCATGGCATCCCGGGCTTCCACGGAGGCGTTACCGATGTGTGGCGTCAGGATGACGTTGTCCAGGTTCTTGTATTCGTCATCAACTTCAGGCTCTTTCTCGTAGACGTCGAGGGCGGCCCCGGCGATGTCCTTGTTGATGAGGGCCTTGAGAACGGCTTCCTCATTGATAACGGGGCCCCGGGCACAGTTGATCAGGATGGCAGACTTCTTCATCATCTTCAGTTGGTCTGCATCGATCATGTGGTGGGTTTCATCCGTCAGTGGGCAGTGAAGGGTAATCACGTCAGCCCGCTTGAGCAGTTCATCCAACGGAACGTATTCTGCTGAGCAGGCCGCTTCAACTGCTGGATCGGCCTGGTGCCGTTGGGTGTAGATGA
>CAMFOZ010000042.1 GCA_945971245.1 uncultured Lactobacillus sp. | reverse complement strand
GTCACAGATGAACAGCTTTCAACATTTTTCTAATTTAAATTGACATTTCGGGAAAAAATAAAAATCACATTCAACGAAAGGAGGTGAGAACAATGAAATTTCGATTACAATTCAGACGTTGGGCAACGATCATAGTAGCAGTATTAACGGTCGCTATGGCTTTCTTCCTTGTAAAACCGGTTAGCGCTAACAATGCTGTTACACCAACTACCGTAACACAACCAACTAATCAGCCGAACGCACCAAATCTGAGTGTTCAAGCCACCTCACAGTCGTCAGAATTGACTGGCAATTCTCAGCAAACAAATCAGTCCACTTCCACTATGGCAAGTGATGAAGCTAATGCAAATAAGTCCGCAACAACGGCAGCAAAGTCCACTGAAAACAGCTTATCATCCGATAAGCGAAATAGCCAATCACAACAAGCTGACGTATCGGGAAGCAATAATTCAAAAGCATTGAATTTACAAGCTGAACAGGTGAGCCAACCAACGAATAGTCAGGAAATTACACCGGCAGATTTTACTGCAAAATTTGTTGATGCAAGTGGCAATGAAATTCCTGCCGATGGACAACATCAGATTGATCAATATACTCCGTTAGATATTCGTTTTGAATTCCATACGGGTCAGAATGTTCACTCTGGTGATTACTTCGGATTTACAATTGCTAATCCTGGTGATCGTTTAACAATTCAGCAGACGTCTATTCCATTGAATAATGCTGATGGTCAAAACATTGGTGTTGCTGAATTGGAAAGTGTTGGCAATCAGATTAATGGTCGTGTAATGTTTACCGTCACCGGTGCTGAAGCTGATGGTCAGTTTGATGTTCAGCTTGCGGTTGATACCAACAAGGCCAATAGCGGCGATAACATTCCAGTAACGGTTACCTTACCAAATGACCATCAAATTACTGCGAACTTCCACTATGTACCAGGTTCTGATAATCCTAAAGAAGAGTTTAGTAAGTATAGCTACAATGATACTTTGGGTCCAGATAAATCTAATCCTAATGATACCGATCCAAACTACTATACCCCGGATGATATCACGAAAGGGAACTTGACTTACGCACTTCGGTTAATCCACCACAATGGGGATGCTGAATATACACAAGCTGAGATAACCGATGAATTACAGACACCGGGATTTATCTACGATCGGAATAGTTTTCTCCTTTACCGGACTCACTGGACATATACTAATGGTCAGTGGCAAGCAGGGAAGCTAACTAATGTTTCAGACTATCAACTAAATATCAGTGATAATGGCCAGAGCTTTACAATGGACTTTAGTTCACCAACAACGCTTGGCGATGGTGATGGTTACGTCGTCTTTTACCGTCTTCTTTACGGTGTCTATGATGACAAGGGTAATTTGACTTATGTGCCAGTTAACAAGATTAAGAATACGGCCGATAAGCCAGGTAATGGAACAATTATCCATAACGTGGCTAAACTAGACCGTCCTAATACTTCTACGATTACTTATCCACAGACGATGGTGATCAAGGGAAGCGATGGTACGGCACAAGTTAGATACTATTCAATCACCGTTACTAAGACTGATAAAGTAACTGGTCGGGTATTGCCAGGGGCAACTTTCGAATTGCTTCAAAACGGTAAGGTTATTCAAAGCCAAACTACGGATGCAAATGGTAATGCAACCTTTAGCAACTTGCTACGGGGAAACTACACTTTGCATGAAAGTAGCGCACCTGCTAACTACCGTGTTGCTGATGATGTACAGGTTACTTCGGGTAATTTCAGTAACTATGCCTACGCAGTTACTATTGCAGATGTTCCAATGACAACGACTTCCGTAACGGTAACGAAGATCTGGAATGATAATAACGACCAAGCTGGTAAGCGTCCTGATTTTATTATCGTTCGTCTCTACAACGGCGACAAAGAAGTAGATCACCACACGATTAGACCAGATAATAAGATGGTCAATCCATGGACTGATACTTTCGCTAACCTTCCTAAGTACGATGCACAAGGGAAAGAGATTGTGTACACGGTTAGAGAAGATACGGTCGCTAATTATACGAAGAGTACTAATGGTTACCAAATCACTAATACTTATGTACCA
This sequence comes from uncultured Lactobacillus sp., assembly GCA_945971245.1. GTDB lineage: Bacteria > Bacillota > Bacilli > Lactobacillales > Lactobacillaceae > Limosilactobacillus. The sequence goes on along the minus strand of CAMFOZ010000042.1, from coordinate 11,819 downwards.
CCGGTTACCCCAACGATTTCCAAGACCGTAACGAAGATTTGGAATGATGCAAATAACCAGGACCGTCTTCGTCCAGACTCCATCACAGCTAACCTGTATGCTAATGGTCAATTTGTAGCCTCAGTTGTATTAAACGCTGCTAATAACTGGACTGGAACGATCAGTGACTTGGCTCAGAACGCCAATGGTCAAGCAATTGACTATACTTGGCAAGAGGCTAATGTACCAACTGGTTACACATCTGATGTAAATGGTGATGTGATTACCAACACGCACACGCCAGCCACAATCTCCAAGACTGTGACGAAGCAGTGGGTTGATAATGACAACCAGGACGGTCTTCGTCCAGGGTCAATCAAGGTCAACTTACTGGCTAATGGTCAAATTGTTAGGACAGTGACGTTAACTGCCGCCGACAACTGGACTACCACGATCAATGGCCTAGCTCAAAAGGCTAATGGCCAAAACATTGACTATACTTGGCAAGAGGCTGATGTACCAACGGGTTACACATCTGATGTAAACGGTGATGTGATTACCAACACGCACACGCCAGCCACAATCTCCAAGACTGTGACGAAGCAGTGGGTTGATAATGACAACCAAGATGGTCTCCGTCCGGGATCTATCACGGTTAACCTGTTGGCTAATGGTCAAATTGTTAAGACAGTAGAATTAACTGCTGCTAACAACTGGACCGCTACCATTGATGGCCTAGCTCAAAAGGCTAATGGTCAAGATATCGCCTACACTTGGCAAGAAGCCGACGTTCCAGCTGGCTACGAGTCCAAGGCCGATGGCGATGTAATCATCAACACGCACGCACCATTGACAACTAAGGTAACTGTTACCAAGGTTTGGAATGATGCTGACAACCAAGATGGTCTGCGTCCGGCTAGCGTCACGATTAACTTGCTCGCTAACGGGCAGGTTATCCGGACAGTTGAACTCAACGCTACCAACAACTGGCGGACTGAGTTTGATGACCTGATGGTATACAGCCACCAGGGTCAGCGGATTGTTTACACGGTTGAAGAAGCCAATGTTCCGGCCGGCTACCAGAGTGCAGTCAGCCAAGATGGCTTGAACTTCACTGTGACGAACACCCACCAACCAACAACGCCAGATCAGCCAGCTAACCCGACACCGGACCAGCCAGGTCAGCCAACAACACCAACTGAACCAACAACGCCGGAAACACCAGGTCAACCAGTACAACCGGGAACTCCAGTTGCTCCTGGTCAACCAAACGTCCCAGCACGGTCAGTTCAACCAAGTCAAACAGTTAGTCAAGGACAGTCACAACTGCCACAAACTGGTAATCATGATGGCCTTGCTCTCATGGTCCTTGGTTTGGTATTGCTGAGTATGACGGTCTACGTTGGTAAGCAACGTGACTAATTTAGAAGGGGCAAAAAAGTCTCTTGAAGATAGAAAAATCGTTTAGAACTTTTGCTAAAGTTCTGAACGATTTTTTGTTTTCATTAAGGTGCCGTTTTCTTCAGTGAACGTCAAAGAATTGATTTTACTGAAATAATATTGTAAAGACAGACTATAATTAAACCGTATGTGATATTAGTGCTGATCAGTCTATAGCTTGAATAGGGAATTTATTATGTTTTGGGAGAAATGATATGAAGAAAGTACTATTAGCGTCGACTTTGGTGCTGGCGGGGATGTTCATTTCCGGCGCATCAGTTGAAACGGTAAGTGCGGACGGCGCTATTCATTATGTAGCAGCTGGCAAAAGTATGAATTATAAGCTGGCAAGTCAATCAACCAAGATTGATAAGGGCAACACCAGTCCGGAGAATACTGCGGCGGTTGTCTTCTACTATGCTGGTGTGCAGAACAACCAGAAGTATGTTGCCAAGCTAAAGAACAATACCCAGAATCTCACGGTCAACTTGCTGGATATCAACCAGACCAAAAGCGTGGGGATCAAAGGTAAGACACCGAAGAATGCTAAGGTGTTATACCAGCTGAAGGCTGATGGTCTGGGGACTGCTTATTACACAATTGCCAACAATAAGTTCTACGTTGTCAATAAGCATAAGCAGTTCAACAAGAAGGGCGTTTCCTTTGGCAAGATGGTTAGCCTGGCCAACAAGAATAATGCTGGGGATGTGCTTACTAAGTTGGCAGGTACGGTCAATGTTCAGGATCAACGAGGTGCTAACGGTAATAGTGCTGCCACTAACAGTAATAGCAACAACGCTACTAATGGCAGTAACAATGCTAATGTCAATAATGGCGCTAGTCAGCCGGCAAACAATCAAGGGACTAATGCCAATAGTAGTTCGGAATCACCACAGCAAAAGGCCCTGGATGCCATGAATGCTGATCCAAACGTTGATCCAGATCTAAAGCGGCGGATGAATCTGCCACCGGATGATCCGGACTATATTCCAGCAACGCATGATCCAGACAGCTGGCGTTAACTAAGCAACGGACCGGGATAGGGGATTACCGGTCCGAATGTGAGCACTGATATCATTAATAAAAGCGTGAATCACTAAAAACTGGTGATTCACGCTTTTGCTTTCTTATGATATTGCTTAACTTTCTTCTTGTAGCTGCGCGATCTTATCGTAGGCTGGGGCCAGTAGCTTTTCCACCTGCTTGAAGAGTGGTAGGTACTTCTGGTAGACGGTAACCGCACCGGAATCCGGCAGGTAGGAGTGGACGTCGCCGATGAAGTTGGTCACGACGTTGAGCTGGTCAACCATTCCCAGGCTCTTCATCGCCATGGTGATTGCCCCCAGGCAGCCAGATTCGAACGACTCGGGGATGTCGACCCGGCAGTCCAACACGTCCGCCAGCATCTGCCGCCAGACCAGGGAACGGGCGAAACCACCGGTGGCCGTCACGCTCAGCGGCTTGCCGACCAGGTCACTGACGGCGTCGAAAACGGTGGCGATGTTCATGCAGATACCTTCCATCACCGCCCGTAGCATGTCCGCCCGGGTATGAAGTTCGGACAGGCCGAAGAAAGAACCGCGGGCGTTAGCATTCCAGAGCGGGGCCCGTTCACCACCGAGGAAGGGGTGGAAGATCAGGCCGTGTGCACCGGCAGGAACCCCCTCGATCGCGTGGTTGGCGAGGGCGTAACGGTCTGTCAACTCGTTTTCAACTGCCCCCTCATCCACCAGGTGCTCAACGGCCCACTGGAAGACATCGCCGCCGTTATTCAGTGGCCCACCGATGACCCAGAGATTATGATCGACGGCGTAGCAGAATAGCCGCTGCTGGGGATCGGTCATTGGATGGTCGGTTACTACCCGTACACCGGCCGAGGTCCCGATGGTAATGGCGACCTCATGCGACTTGATGGCCCCCACCCCGAGGTTAGAGAGGGCCCCGTCGAAAGCCCCGTAGACAAAGGGAGTGTCGGCGGGAATCCCCATCTTCTCCTGGGCGGCCTTTAACAACCCGGTCTCCTGGGTGGTCCCGGCCACGATGGTAGGAAGCTGTTCGCGCTTGACCTGGGCTAGCTTAAGGATCCGTTCGTCCCAGTCCCGGGTATGGATATTCATCATCCCGGTGCAGGAAGCGACCGAGACGTCGAGCTTGAACACCCCGAAGAATTGGTGGAAGAGGTATGCCTTCAGGTCCCCGTAGTACGAAGTCTGGGCGACCTTTTCGGGTTGGGCCCGGTGGAGCCACATAATCTTGGTCAGGGGCGACATCGGGTGCACCGGCGTTCCGGTCCGCTGGTAGAGGTGACGGCCCAGCGGCGACCGCTTGAGCCGACGGGCAACCTTGATGGCCCGGGTGTCGGCCCAGGTGATGAAGCGGGAGAGGGGCCGGAAATTCTTGTCTAGCATGATGACGGATTGGTTGGCACTGGAAAAGGCGACGGCGAGCAGCTTGCCGTGCGCTAGGTCCGCCTTGGCCGCCGCGTCGTGGATGGTCGTCTCCACCGCATCAACAATCGTGGCGGGATCCTGCTCGGCCATACCCTGGCTGTTGCGGTAGAGGGCGTACTGCTTACTGAAGTGGCCGAGGACGGTCGCGTGTTCGTCATAGAGAACAGCCTTGGTGGCGGTGGTGCCGACGTCGACACCGATTAAGTAGTTCATTGATAAACTCCTTTCATTTAAGTGACTGTGGGTAATATATTCTCTCATCGGCCCCAAGTCAACTGATCTGCCACCGATATAAAGAAGATCTAAAAAATTCCCGACCAGCCGTACGCTCGTCGGGAATTTACTATCTATAATATTAAAGATTTTCGTCGGTCTTGAAGTTCAGCTCACAGTAGTCGGTCATCTTGGTGATCAACTCCAGGGCCAGCTTCTTGTAGGCGTTTAGGGTATCGATCGCGTAGCCGTTGCTCTGCATGGTCAGGTAGGAGTCCCGGCTCTCACCCCGCATCGTTTTGACGGCCTGGTCGGTCTCGGCAATCATCTTGATAGCGGCGCTGTTCCGTTCCTTCTGGACATCACGCAGGAGGGGCAGAAAGTCGTGCAGGTGACTGTCGACGAGGACACTGGCGTGCTTGAAGATCCAGTAAGCGGAATTAAGCTGGGCGGGGAGCTTACCACGCTTGTACGGTGCCGGTACATCGGTGATCCCGTTAAAGAACGGTACGTAGGTACTCTCGGCCGTTACCCCCATGGCCAGCCAGTGGATGTTGGCACCCGGCCGGTTCATCTGGAGAATGTGGGATTCTTGGGTCTTGGCCAGGCTGATTGGCCGGTACTTGTGGCCGGACTTGCCAGTGCCGATTGGGTCGAATTCAGTGCCCTCGTAGTGGTTGCTCAGGTATTGCTGGGCGTCGAAGATCGAGAGCTTGTGGTCTGGCTTCATCAGGAATGGCAGCTCGGTTGATTCCGGCGTTTCGTCACCGGCCTGCTTCGAGCTGAACATCTGGTGGCCGATCCAAACCCGGGGTTCACTGTAGACAGCGTCCGACCGGTCAGCAGTCCCGAAGATCTTCCGGAAGTTGAAGGTCGTCGGGTCGGGGTTCAGGTGGTGCTTGTCGACGAATTCCTGGATGCCGGGGTGGAACATGAAGTTGGCCGAGTCGGTGAAGTCGATCTCCTGGATGGCCAGCTGGTTAGCAACCACGGCATAGGAATCATCCGGAATCCGCTGGGCAACCCAGTAGTGACCGGCCCCGGTTTCAAAGTACCAGGCCTCGTCGTTGTCGGCGAAGAGGACCCCGTTCGTTTCCCCGGTCCCGTACTTGGCGATCAGGTTCCCGAGGCGTTGTACCCCTTCACGGGCGGACTTGATGTAAGGCAGGACCACGGTGACCATGGCTTCCTCGTTCAGCCCGTGCTCAACCAGGGGGTCAAAGCCGAGCACCAGCGAATTGGAGTAGGCACTCTCGGTGGCACTCATGGCGACGTCGTATTCGTTGATCCCGTCTTCCTCGAAAACGCCGGCCTTGTCGGTCCATTCTGGCGTGGCGGTGTAGCGGGCACTGTCGGCAGGGAGATCGAGTTCCAGCTTGGTTTCCTTGGAAACAAAGTGGGTCGGCATCTCACCGTGCTGGTGGACCACCATGTGCTTAGGCCAGGCCGCCTTGGCGTCTTCGTTCCGGCCAATCATGATGGTACCGTCGATGCTGGCATCCTTACCAATTAAAATACTGGTACATGCTGATAATTTGTTAGCCATATGCAAAACTCTCCTTAAAAAATAAGATGATAACGTTTACATAACTAAATTATAACGCTTTTTCATCTAAATTTCGATGCTATCAAAGTTTACTATAGAAAATCACTATTTTGCAAGCAGCATGACTGGTATATAATAGGAAAAGAATTTTTTGATAAGGAAGCGAAACATGATGGAACAACTTTCACTCCTCATTGTGATGGTTGCGGCCCTGATTATTCCGTTGGTGATGGCACGCTTCAAGATCTCCAGTGTCCCGACGGCAGTGGCCGAAATTGTGACCGGGATTATTCTCGGTAAGAGTCTCTTCAATATCGTATCGCCGAATGCGACCCTGAATATGATGTCGACGATGGGGGTCATTATGCTGATGTTCCTCTCGGGGATGGAAATCAACTTTGACCTCTTCCGGCGGCAGCCAGGTGCGGCCCCCAATCCGCAGTCGCCGGTCAACCTGGCTGGACAGGCGTTCGGCTTGGTGATTGTCACCGCGGCCATCCTGGGGATTATCCTCAACCAGATTGGCCTCTTCCACGACGTCTTTCTGGCGACGATCCTCTTCTCGACTGTCGCCCTCGGGGTGGTCATCGCGACCCTGAAGGAAAAGGAAATCCTCGGACGCCCTGCCGGCCAGACAATCCTGCTGACGGCGGTCCTCGGGGAAGTCGTCCCGATGCTGGCCCTGACGATCTACGCCTCGATCAATGGGGGTAACGCCAGCCGGCTCTGGTTAATCGTTCTCCTCTTCGTCGCAGCGATCTTCCTCTTGCGGCGGTTCAAGCAACCTTTCATCTGGTTTAACAAGATCTCGAAGGCGACGACCCAGCTGGATATCCGGCTGGCCTTCTTCCTGATGTTCATCCTGGTGACGATTGCCGAGCAGGTCGGGGCTGAGAACATCCTCGGGGCCTTCTTGGCGGGGATGGTCATGAAGCTCCTGGAACCGACTGAGAACACCCAGGAAAAACTGACCTCAATCGGTTACGGCTTCCTGATCCCGTTCTTCTTCATCATGACCGGGGTTCGGTTGAATATCAAACAGCTCTTCGCCAACCCACGGGCCCTGGCTCTGATTCCAATCCTGGTGGCCTGCTTCGTCCTGGCCAAGCTGCCGACGATCCTGGTCTACCGGCGGCGATTCTCCAAGCGGAACTCCTTTGCCGGCGGCTTCCTGACCGTGACGACGATCACCCTGGTCCTGCCAGCTCTGCAGGTGGCGCGCAATCTCCACGCCATCACTAGCACCCAGTCGGATGCCTTTATCCTGGCGGCGGTGATTGTCTGCATCATCGGTCCGATTGTCTTCAATTCGGTCTACCGGCTCGACAAATCCGACTTGATCAAGCAACGGGTCGTAATTCTCGGGGCCAATACGATCACCGTGCCGATCGCCCAGCAGCTCTCCAAGAACTGGTACGTGATTCGGATGGTGACTGATAACGAGGAAAACTACAAGACCTTCAACAGTGAGGTTAACGACCTGACCTACCTGCCGGAGATCGACGAGACGACCCTGGACAAGGACAACTTCTTCGATACCGATATCCTGGTAGCTTCCTTCCGCAATGACCGGAAGAACCTCCGCCTGGCCCAGTTAGCGAAGAAGCGAGGCGTCAGTCGGGTAATCGCTAGTCAGCAGAACCCGAACGTCAACCACGAGCGGATCGATGAGCTGATTGCCCAGGGGGTCGAAATCTTCAACGCCTTCAATGTCGAGACCAGTGTTCTGCGGTCGATGATTGAGAGTCCGTCGATCATTGAACTGCTGACCGATACCGAGGCCGGCCTGTTCGAAGTAGTGGTCCGCAACCAGCGGTACGCCGGTCAGGAACTTCACACCCTGCCGTTCATCGACAAGATCACGGTCAGCCGGATCTACCGGAATCACAAGCCGATCTCACCACACGGGGACACGATCATCGAACTCGGCGACCACATCCTCTTCACGGGGAACCACCTCGATGCCGAGACCGCCCGCAACGAGTTACGGCGCAAGAATTAATTTTACGGGAGAAACCATGCAATAAGTGCGGAGAAGCTATCGTCGAAACGCTTTCTATGGTAGAATTATAAAAAACAACAAGGAGGGCATCATTATGCCATTAGTACACATCGACTTAATCGAAGGCCGGAGCGAGGAACAACTGAAGGGACTCGTCAAGGACGTTACGGCAGCCATTTCCAAGAATGTCAATGTTCCAGCTGAACGGGTGCACATTGTTCTGAACGAAATGAAGAAGGACCGCTACAGTGTTGGCGGTAAGATGGTTAGCGATAACTAAGCTTCCCAAAATGGTCACCCGGAGTTCTTCCAGGTGGCCTTTTTGTTTGGACACAGTGAAAGGGTGAACAGGATTGAACGAGCAACAATATATCATGGCAATTGACGAGGGGACGACTAGCTCCCGGGCCATCATCTTTGACCACGATGGTAACAAGGTCGGGATGAGCCAGAAGGAGTTCCCCCAGTACTTCCCCCAACCGGGCTGGGTGGAGCATGACGCCACGGAGATCTGGGACAGTGTCCAGTCAGTGATGTCGGACGTGATGATCAAGACCCAGATCAAGCCGTACAAGATCGCCGCGATTGGGATCACCAACCAGCGGGAAACCACGGTCATCTGGGACCGCCACACCGGGAAACCGATCTACCACGCGATCGTCTGGCAGTCCAAGCAGACCAGCGACGTCGCTGAACAGCTGATCCGCGACGGCTACAAGGACATGATCCACGACAAGACTGGCCTGGTGATCGACTCCTACTTCGCCGCCACTAAGATCAAGTGGATCCTAGACAAGGTACCGGGTGCTCGGGAGAAGGCGGCCAAGGGGGACCTCCTCTTCGGGACCATCGATACCTGGCTGCTCTGGAACCTGACCGGGGGCCGGACCCACGCAACTGACGTCACCAACGCTAGCCGGACGATGCTCTTCAACATCCACACTCTTGACTGGGACCAGGACATTCTCGACCTGCTCGATATTCCCCGGGAAATATTACCTGAGGTCAAGGAGAGCTCAGCCATCTACGGCTACACCGGCGACTTCAACTTCTATGGGGTCCAGATCCCGATTGCCGGGATTGCCGGGGACCAGCAGGCGGCCCTCTTCGGTCAGGCCGCCTATGACGAAGGTTCGGTCAAGAACACTTACGGGACCGGGGCCTTTATCGTGATGAACACCGGCCTGAAGCCAACCTTATCCGCTAATGGTCTCCTGACAACGATCGCCTATGGTCTGGATGGTAAAACCCACTATGCGCTAGAGGGGAGTATCTTCGTGGCCGGGTCCGCCGTGCAGTGGCTCCGTGATGGCCTGCAGTTCTTCAAGCACGCCAGTGAGTCCGAGAAGATGGCGGTCGCAGCCAAGACGACTGGTGGGGTCTACGTCGTACCAGCCTTCACCGGACTTGGGGCCCCGTACTGGGATCAAGAGGTCCGCGGGGCGATGTTCGGCCTGACCCGGGGAACGGACCGCGGCCAGGTGATTCGGGCGACCCTGGAGGCGATTGCCTACCAGACCCGGGATGTTGTCGACACAATGGTCAAGGATACACAACTACCACTGTCGGCCCTGACGGTGAACGGTGGGGCTTCCCGGAATGACTTCCTGATGCAGTTCCAGGCTGACATTTTGCAGGTGCCAATCAAGCGGGCGGCCATGGAGGAGACGACGGCACTGGGGGCCGCCTTCCTGGCCGGCCTGGCCGTCGACTTCTGGGAGGACCAGGACGAACTGCGGAAGCTCTCCAAGATCGGCGACGAGTTTGCCCCGCTGATGTCCAAGGAGGAGGCCAACCGGATCTACGGTGGTTGGCAACAAGCCATCAAAGCTGCCCAATTCTTCAGCCACGGAAAATAAATTTGAAAGTAATAGGTAATTAATTATGAACAGACAAGAACAGACAGAAATCATCAATGACCTTGCCGCATTTGTTAAAAATCATCGGGAGGACCAGTTCGGCGACCACGAGTCCCTGTACATGGAGATGCTGAAGCAGTGGCAACAGCTGAGCCGGCCCAACATGAAGGGCGCTACGCCAGAGAATCAGGATCTCTATGATCGTTACTGGGACGCAATGGGGAAGTGGCACCAGCGCTTCGTAAAGGAGCAGGATCGTATCGTCGACCCAGAACCGTTTGCTCCGGACCCGTATGGTGAGTCGCCCCTCCAGGATAATTACGTGGACCTAATCGAGGACCTGTCAGCGGAGATCATCGCCGACTTGCCCCGGCCCGCTGCCGCTGATGTTATTGCGATCAACGACTTCGCCCGCTTATTGAACATTCAGTTACTGGAGATGCAGGAGTTGTATACCGACGTCCTGAACCCGATTGACTTCATCCTACTGATGGAGTACTGGCAAATGGTTGACCAAGTTGTTCAAGGAAAGGAAGTCGAAGAATAGATGCAAGGAGCAATCTTAAACGTTAACGGCATCATCACTGACCTTGACCGCCAGCAGTTTGCGGCCTGGCAGAAAGTCGCCATGTACGAGTACGGTATGGGCCTGCCGGGTAAGCTAGCCAAGGACTTCAAGGGTCTAAGTCGAGAAGAAGCCCTCGACAAGGTATTGGCGCGGTTTAACACCAGTGCTGAGGGGGATGAACGGCAGGAGCTGCTGGATGAGCAGGATAAGTTCTACGGTCAGGTGCTGGCGGACCTCAGTGAGGATGACCTGGTGCCGGGGATCAAGAAGTTGATCATCGCCCTCTACGACCACTACGTCAAGCTGGCTATCAATGATCCGGCAGGCCACGCGGACGAGATCACTAAGCAACTAAAGCTGGATGAGTTCGTTGACGTGGCGGGCAGCAAAAACGCGGCCCAGCCATACCAGGGCCTGGTTGAACAATTGGATGTCCCGGCCACCGGCTGCATTGCCCTAGTTACGAACCAGGAAGACCTGCAAGCGGCCAACGAAGCTCGGCTGGTGACGGTCGGCGTGGGGGATGCCGATCAGTTGCAGGAGGCCGACTATCAAGTTAGCCAGGTAGGCGATCTGCGTTACCAGATGCTGGAGAAGGTCTGGGAAGATACTAACGAGAGTAAGTAGACAAAAATGGTGCGAACCAACCAAATCTTATGGTTGATCCGCACCGTTCTTTTATCTGTCTAACCATTCCTGCAGGAAGTCGCGGAGCTTGGCCGCATCTTCCCGGGTCAGGGAATAGGTATTCTCGTGGCCGACCCCGTCAAAGTCGACGTTTGTCAGTAGGATATCCAGTCGGGGCTCGACCGGGTCCCGGTAAACGCTGAGCTCGTTGGCGCAGCCGTCATCGCGGTCTTCACCACGGTAATGGGAGTGGAACCAGGCCGGCGACGACGTGGTTTGATGTTGATTCACACTATCACCTCAGGGGCGATTATACCATGCCCGGCCAGTCCTTTTGTAAATGGCGGGCGGTCGCAATCAATTGTTTTTTCCACTGGTGGACCGCCTGCCGGGAGACGCCACAATGCCTGGCAATTGCCGTATCACTGTCGAAACGATCTTGGAGGGCGAGGCTGAGGTAGCGCCGTGCCTGTTTACCCGACCGTCGCCAGAGTTCATCAAAGAAGGCCGTGTTCGTCAGTCGATCGAAGGGGAGCTGAGCCTGCGAATCAACCAGGTCCCGGTTCTCGGGAGCAAGTTCGTCTTGATCCAGGGAGTACTGGCTAGCGGCCACTCCATGTTGCTGATGACGAAGAATGTCGAGGAGGCGCCAACGGACCTTACGGTAGACGTAGGTCATTAAGCGCCGCTCCTCCATAGGCGTCGTGATTGGCTCTGGGTAGTCTGCAAAAGTCTGAGCAAAGATCAAACACCCTTCCTGGAAGAGATCATCATAATCATCACGGTTGACTGTGACGCCGAGCCCTTTGAGAACCCCGTGGACGAGTCGTATTCGCTTATCACGGTATAGGAAATTAAAGCCATCTTGAAGTTTTTTCGTTGTCATTGGAAATCACCTGTCTATGATAGATTCCCAAGCGCGCTTGAGTTGTCCTTAGTTTACTGAACAAATACTCGATAAGCGAATGAGAAAATAATCACAAATAAGCGAAAAAAGCGTTGACGAGGGATAAAATGTCCGGTATCTTATTAATTATGGTAAGCGCTTACTAAATTTATCTAGGGTTATTGATAATTTGAAAGTGGTGGATTATAGAATGAAGTTAGCCACCCAGTTGGTGGTAAATAAAAAACG
>CAMFOZ010000041.1 GCA_945971245.1 uncultured Lactobacillus sp. | reverse complement strand
ATGATTGATCAAAGAAGGTAAGTAAACATCTGTTTTCTTTACGTACACAAAAAAAGACTATATACTTAAAGTGTCAATCCAAGTATATAGTCTTTCTCGTCCATCACTTAATAGCTGATGGATTTTTATTTATAGCCCAGCTCGGATATACATTAAAAAGCCCTAGTGGAGTTACAGAAAATGCAACAACCACTAGGGCTCGTTAACTTGAGAGGAGGATTTCACCTCCTTGTTTTTGTGTTTATTAAACTGCTTTCCTACGGAAAAATTGCGTAAATTGCCAGTGTTGTGACAGCGCAATTGTCAGGAACATTTACAAGGTAAAGCTTCGTGCAAGTTGCACTTTTTTCCCCTTTGGGAATATCAAGAACAATTTCATGGTCCTGGTCACCATTTGAAATTGTAAAGTTCTCCTCAGCTTGAGGATCCGAATTAAAATCTGTACCTACAGCAACAAACCCGTCACCACTACTTGATGAAACTGTATGAAATTTAAATTTCAGCTTATATGGATGGAGGAACCGTGAATCACCATTGAGGCGAAAGGGGTCAGAAATACCGCCATTAAAAATGCTAGAATTCGTCGTTTTCAACAAGAGGACTTCTTCAGTAGCTGGTTGCTGAAAAAGCTTCGTCATGTCATCAATAGATAGCTTATCTGTAACGGAAAATTTGGCTCTTAAACCATTAGCCAGCTTCTGTAAAGCATGAATGCTAGTGTCATCTTGGCCTTCGCCTTTGTACAGGTCAGCCATTTCTTTCAATGATGGTAAGCTGCTGAGTGACTTGTCTTTTTGAACGGCTTGCATCAGCGGCATTAGCTTTGATTTAACTGACATTTAATCACCACTTCCCGTTTAGGATTGCATCATCAACCCACTTTTTAATCTCGACTTTATCCGCATCGGTCCAATAGTCAGTGCCTCGGATCGGGGCCTTACCATCAGTCCCAGCTCTGCCTTGTGAAGGCTTGCCAGTGTCTCTTGAGCCAAGATACCAGTTGCCATTCGATCCGATATAAGGAGTATCTCCGTCCTTACCTGGTACACCGGCAACACCTTGCTGGCCATCTTTACCTGGTTCACCCTGTGGGCCTTGCTTACCCTGGGAAGGTTTCCCAGTATCTTGATCACCTAAGAACCAATCGCCATTATCTCCGATGTGCGGAGTTATTCCATCTTTACCTGGCGCACCGGGAGCACCCTGCTGGCCGGGTTGCCCAGGATCACCTTGTGGGCCTTGCTTACCATCTTCACCTTTAGGTCCTTGCACCCCTTGAGCACCAGAGAAGTCAGCAATGAACTTGAACTCGGTGCCGTTCCACAAGTACATTGAAGCATTGTCTGGGTCACCGACTTCTGAAGCGATCATGACGAAATCACCGTCAGTCAAACCGTCACTAGACATATTGGCCTTTGATGTAAAAGTCTTGGCAATGGCGAAAGCTTTCCCATCTTTACCATCCTTACCATCAGCGCCTTGCGGACCTGGCGTACCAGGATCACCTTTGGGCCCTCGATCACCATCTTTGCCGGGTTCCCCTTGTGGTCCTTGTACCCCACGAGATGGAAGATTGGTGTCCTGATCGCCGATAAACCAGTCGCCGTTATCACCGATATGAGGGGTAACCCCGTTTTTACCATTTTGGCCAGTATCCCCAGTAGAACCCTGGGCATGAATCCCAGTGTCGTTATCGCCAATAAACCAGTTACCCGTGGTTTTATCAATGTGCGGGGTAATCCCATCTTTACCAGTTTGGCCGGTTTTACCTTGCTCACCTTGGGCGTGGACACCGGTATCTTTGTCACCTAAGAACCAGTCTCCAGTAGCTGTATCCACATGGGGAGTAGTTCCATCACTACCAGTTGGGATTGAAAAAGTAATATGATTTTTTCCATCTTCATATTGCTGTTCAACTGTTGCTTGTTTATCAGAACCTACAGTTTTCGCGTTGATAATTAAATTTAATCCTGCATTTTCAACCGCTGCATTTACAACGTCTTGAAACCCAATCTTCTTGATAACCTCCCCCGCCTTGTCAGTGACGTTGGCTTCAATTGTGAACTTAGCAACCGTTTCTGGTGTTGGATAGATAGTCTTGTCCGGTTCCTCGTCACCGTCACTTGGCCAAATCTCCCAGATTTCGAGCTCGTACTGGTCATCAGGAAGCTTGGCAAACGCCTTAGTTGAGATGATGAAGTCGGAATCCACAACCGTTACCGGATAATCACCGATATAACCGGTCGAGTTAGCAACCTTAGCCACGAAAGTATGATCGGGGTTAGGTGTTACCCAGCAACCTTGCTCATCTTGAAAAGAGATAACAACATGGCGCATCGTATCGCCACGTTTAAAAGTTCCTCCACGAACATAAACACTATATTTAGGATCAATCATCTGCATATTATCACCTCTTTATTTGAATGTGAGTTGTGTCTTATCGCCTTTACTTTCAGCGCTGAATGAATGAACCAATACACTGGTTTCTGTCTTGCCATCAACTACTGGCATTGCCGGTCCATTAAATGGATCAAACCAGTAATCAACACGGTGACCTTCTCCGTTATCATCATCAGAGTAACGGGCGATAATTTGAAGCTTCCGTCCGACTAAACTAGCATCGTAATTGAACTCGCCACTAAAGCCAGATTGAACAGCGTTGTAAATGTCACTATTAGTTTGCTTAACGTCTGGACGTTGAACGGGATCAACTTTAATCCGTTGTAGTTCTTTTTTAGCGTCAACATCATATAAGACTAAGAAACGTTTTGCTAATCCAACAGATAAATCAGAAGCAAACCAACCGCTTACTCGTAACTTATTAGTAAAGACAACGGTATTAATATGGTCTAAATAAGCTTGGCTCTTGGTAAAGTCAATAATGTTTGTATAATCTACAAAATTGCCATTACCTGCCGAATCATCGGTATAACGGAAAATAACATTAAGCTTCTTACCAGCCATGTCACCCGTGTACTTAAATTCAGCGCTAAAGCCTGAATTAGTAGCGTTTGGAATATCTGGATAAGCTTTTGCAACGTCTGGTCGAGCGGTCACATTAACCTGTTGACGAGTTAATTCTTTACCCTTTTCATCGGTTAAGATGATATAGGCATAGCCTTTGCCTTGTGCCTTATCACTACCAAACCAGCCACTTACCTTAAAGCTTGTGTCATTATCAAAACTACATGAATCTAAGTGACCTGCAGTTGTTACTTTTTGTTCTGTCATGTTAGTAAAATCTCCTGTCAAATCAACCGAAGCATCTACACCTTCACCATAGAAATTATCAGTAAACTGCCACAAAACAGTAAAGTCACTGATACTTGGGAAGTATTGGAATAATGGAGCTGTAACCGCACCCCGAACTGGGTAAGCAGCAATCCACAACTTAGCACCAGTTTGGCGATGGATCTCTTCAAAGTCCCATAAATTACTCATTCCTGAATATGAATAGAAGCACGGGATAAAGCCTGCACTTTTGACAGTATTCAAAAAGGCTATAGCAGCTTGTGTATTTGAACTGCGATAGCCTAATCTTTCTTCATAATCCAGAACTAAAATTGAGCCTTGCGGTAAGCCCATCGCATGAGCGTTAGCAATTGCGTAGTTAGCCTCTGCAACTGCCAAGCTTGCATTCCCACGAAAGCGCGAAAAGTGATAACCACTAACTTTCATACCTTCGTGTTGAGCTGCTGCAATTTGTCCAGCGCCATAAGCATTCCGCCAGTAAGTACTTTCTGTTAGCTTAATAATTGCTCCACGAACTCCTCGTGCTTTCCAATGTTCCCAAAAACTATAATAGGTAGCGTTGGGGTTATACGCGGAAACATCTAATACATATGGTCTAGTCATTGCTAATCACCACACCAGTTTGCGGTTCATTTGTCGGATCAACAGTTGGAGTTAAGTCACTCTTTTCATATGCTGATTGAACAACATGATCGACAACCTTGCCATCAACTTTGAAGCCCTTGTCAGCTAACGTGTTAGCAACCAATCCGGTGGCAATCTTAAACTTCTCGTGACCGGTAATATCGTTGTTGCCTGCCAGACTAGTAACCGCATTATCAGCTAACTGAGTGGCATAGCCCAGCAATTCCCGTTCTTGCAACGTTTTGGCGTGCTTTTGCTTCTCAATCATTACTGGCTTGAGATATTTCCAAAGGAAAATGAAGAATACCGATAAAGCTCCACTAGAAATAAGCCAATTCCCAACATCTGTAATTAATTTAGTCATTTTCTTTCCTCCAAGTTTGTGATTCGTCTTTCATGATCTTTTAATTGTTCATCATGACGAATAAAGTGTTTGTCGCCATTTTCAAATCGCTTATTAGCTCGTTTATGCCATTGACTCCATTCTTCAAAACTACTATTTAGGCGTTTTAGGTTGTTATTAATTGGTTCTAAAACATTATCAACAAGATTTGATAAAAGTTTATGCAAACCAGCGAATACAGTCCCACCAATCACTAAAAGCGAACCCCATTCTTCCCAAGTCAAGCTTAAAAAGGTATGAATTGTAAAAATATGCATTACTTCATCTCCTTAAAGCCGCCCATATTAAAAGCGTACGATTGCGTTTGATTTTTTAACGCTTTCGTACGCTTTTTTATGTATTGTTTGTTTCATTGGCGACTATGTTTTGATTAGTAGTTTACTGTAAAATCTTTACCGGTGTTAGTCAAATACGTGTAGTGTATTGCATAACTATCGTTGGTATCAGCACGAATGGTAAGTTTTCCACCTCTACTAATAGTTGCAAAGCCAATCTTAGTTTGATCATTTCCATAAACAATAAATCTTTGATTATCAAATCCCGGTAGTGGAAGGCCCGTGATATAGTCTTTCCAAGTATTAGAGTTAGTATTTACTTTACAATCAACTTGAACGGTACCGCCATTTTGAGTTACATGCAGATCTTGAACTTCGCTTGTGGCATTAGCGTTAATTGTAATAGTACCGCCGTCACTCATCCATTGCGACCAATTAGGATCTTGGTCTTTACGGAATTGTTTCCAACATGTAATTCGTGGATCAGTTAAAGAAGTTAGCACAATTTTACCGTGATTATGATACCCACCAGTGCAAGTAAAGACGTAGGCAAAGTCGGAACTCGGCCCATCAATACCGGTTGCCGCTGCAACACTTGAACGCCAGTATTTAACCGTAAGAATACCAGTTAGCTTAGCCCCGTTAACATACTGCGACTCATTAAGTCGTTCCTTTATCTCGTTCAAGAATCCATTAAGTTCATCTTCATTGTTAAGCTTACGATAGCCAAAAATAGCTGTATCACTCTCGTAAAAAGTCTTAATGTCATACATGATTGAGCTATAAAGGTTCTGCTTTTCTTCACTAATTTTGCTCATGGCAAGTGAGTTAGCGTTGTTGGCAGCAGTGTACTTATGAATGTCAAAAGTCCATTGCAGTCTGCGGTCGGTTGCCCCGTTATCGTCCATGTTTTTATTAATCTTGGACTCACGAACGTTGATTGATGTAGAACCACCACCGTCCATGCGCCAAGCATTGACACAACCAGCATCGATAAACTTTTGAGCAAATTGGTCAGCAGTTAAACCATTGTCAACCATGCTCCGACCATCACAGCCGATCACAATCCAAGTGCCGTCTGATTTCTCACCAATTCCAAGTGCTGGATAATGCTCAGTGACACGACCACCGGCACGGAGATTGTCGGTTAAGTCATTATCGGAGTTAGCATAACCGCTCTTTTGACCGTTTTTAACCAGCGGGTAGTAAACCGTGAAGGCTACTTGTGCCCCGTCGTTAAGCATCTGTTGCGCTGAGGTACCGGCTTGGTACTCACGGATAGACCGGTCATTCATAATCGCAAGGCTCTTCATGCGGTCTGGATACTGCTTAGAAGCGTCTGCCTGATGAACGATCTTACCACCGGAGATGATGTTCCCATTCATGTAGGTTTCACCAGGGCCAATGCGGATCGAAGCGTCGCCGTTGAGTGTCAACGTGGTGTGATATTGTCGTGCCCACGCGTTCGATGAAATCCAGTTTTGGTGGTAGTTCATTTCCGGCATAATCATATTCCCGTGCTTGTCAAACTTAGGAATTGTTACGGTATAGCAAGTCGTGTGGTAGTTGTGGTCACGATCAATGCTATAGCCAATCTCATCGTAGTAATTATTATCGGTATAGTTGATCTGCTGTGCCCACAGATGATTATCAAGCTCAATGCTAAATCCGTCAGGATGATCCATGATTCGATAATCGGCACCCCCACCATCGTTAGGACTGTAGTAGCCAAACGTGTGGGCCATGTTACCAACTTTAAGCTTATTGTCATGCTGCATATCAGCAACAGTGTTATAGGCACTACTTGCACTATTGTTCTCAATTAGCTCGTTAATGTGCTTTTCAAACTCGTCTAATTGAGGTTTCGTAACAAGATCATCGCGCTTAATCTTATCTTCCAACTCTGCAATACGATTTTGAATTCCGTTAAGCATAGAAGTAGTAGCAGAACCTTGTCGGTTTAATTCATTAACCAGATCAGTTACTTTGTTTTGGAAATCGTTAAGAACTTTATCAGCATTAGCAATGTGGTCATTAAGTACCTTATCAGCTTGGGCAGTATGATCCTTAAATGATTGCATAAGTTCATCAGCAATCCGTTCAAATGGCGAAATCCAATCACGTGGTACCAAACCCGTGACAACTTTATCCGCTAAGACCTTGAGATCAAATTCCAGCGTAGTTACTGAATTACCGTTCTTTAGAATGCGGAAAAATGCTTGCCGATATGATCCAGCCAATGGAAACGCCTGTTTTGGCATATCAAAGCGAAATTTACCTGCTGATTCATCAATTGGAACATATCCCTCGTCATCAATAACCCTAAAGTCTCCTTTGGCACTCTTGGGAAGGAATCCTTCAAACCAAACATTACAGCCAGTTAAATCAAATGGTGTGCCATCTTGATTCTTAATGTTAACAAACACTTGGCGCATACCGTCTTCCCATTGACGAGCAGTAATCCAGTTATCATTACGTTGTTCATTCCAATCAATATGAAAATCTTGAACATTGTCAACTAGTGCTCGATTATCGGCACCCATGACATAAGTTAATGTTTGTGACACCTATTATCAGTCCTTTCTATGTGCTTAAGGCTTAACGTATATTAAGTCCCAAACGCTTAATTTATCTACCGTAATTGAAATTGAGTTTCCATCTTGTGTGAAATTAATTGCCTGTGGAGCGGGTGATTCATCAGCTTTAATTAAAAAGACTCCTGAAGGCTTGCCTTGAACAGGAATCGTTAATTGAATATTGTTTTGTACTTGTGGCATGACCTGTGTTCCTTGCGGATCTTGCCAATTGTCATGCGCAATACCAATCATATTTACCAGTGAAACAATTGAACCCAACCCTGACCGCTTATAGACGGTAGTGATCTTATCCTTATCAAACCCAGTAGATAATTGATGAGTAGATGACGTTACAGGATCATCAACCCACTTACCATTTAGGATCTGTAAGAATTCAACAAAAGTATCAAGGTAGCTCATAATAATTGTCTTACTTGAATCACGCAATTTAAGATTTGAATTTGGGAAGTATTCGTTGGCTAAATAGTGTTCGCCCCACTCTAAGTGACTTGCACCATTAGACATTTCCATTGCGTCACATAAAAAGGCAGCTGCATCGTTAACCATTCCGTCAGTTTGATTATTGGTTTCTGCTTTCTCCTTATTGACATATGATGGCAGAACCATTGGTTTCCCATATTTCTGAGTACTATTACGAATATAACTTGCCAATTGCTTGAAAGTAAATCCAATACCACCCCAAGGCTCAACATACATAAAGTCAACGGTATTACTTGCCATAACTTTCTCTGTTCCAATGTCATCAGCATTGTTAATTGTTAGGCGTTTATCGGGATTCTTTGCTTTAGCTGTTTTTAACATTCCGCCGTAACCATCACCCCACTCCCACCAATTAAGATGTACTCCATCGGATGAGTAGGTTTCATTTGGCAAAGTTCCAAGCTGATCAACATGCCATCCATCAAATGGTAGATTCTTATAGACTATATCTGATTGTCCACATAAATAATTCCGCCAAGCAGGGTTTAAGACATTCATATAGGTAATATTCAGTTTTCCACCGAAACCTTGATCGTTTTCTCCAGCAACTTCTTTCGAATCCTTATCTTTGTAGAGAAACATCTCTTTAGTCAGGTCAGGATTAGTCCAGTTAAGGTTGCTGTCATCGCTAGACGGTATGCCTAGCTGTGAACCGTAAATCAGGTTGTAGAACATTGCCTGCATACCGTAATTGTGTACTACGTCAATATAGTTCTTAACGGTGTTGAAGCTGGTAGGACGTTTCATGAAGTCAATCCAGTTCTGTTCTGGTTTACCATCAACAATTCGGAGAGGAGTGTCGTCACGGTCATACCAGTCATAGAACTGTACATAGTTAACGTGGAATCGGTTCAATTGCTTAACGATTGAGTTCATTTGATCCTGATTAATATCAGGGCCAAAGTTGCCTAAGAAGCCCATGATTGGAGCGTATTCAACGTGGTTATTGACGTTAACGGCAATGTATTGCGAATCGCCGCTTGCAACTTCAATCAGATAGCCCTTGTAGTCACCATCAGGAAGTTGCCAGTTAAACGTGTTCTCGCCTTTATGAATTGCCAATGCCGTTTCAAATACCTTGCTTGCCATATCGAATACACGAATCATTGCTAAGCCGGTATCAGAAGCGTTAAACGTTAGCTTCAGAGAATCCTTAGGCTTGTAGATCGCCTTATCCGTATACAGAGTGTCAACCTTAGCACTACCGAGTACAGGCGTATCACCATCCATCAGGATTGCTTGTACTTTACCTTGACCGTCGACAATCACCTTATATGTGTTACCGTTAGCGGTCATTTTGATGCTATTAAATGCTAGATCTTTTACCCTGCTGAGGATTGAATCGTCATGATTAGTGATTTGATCAGAAAGGTCCCTATCTCTTTTTTCAGATTCCTGAATTGCCTTCTTTAAGCCCTTTGTTAAGTCATTAAGCAAATCCGAAATTTTCATATTAAACACCTCCTATGTAATTTTTTAACCATGAATATAAATCTGAGCTAGGAACTGAAACATTATTTCCGTTCTGATCGAGATTGTTAATAAGTTTGTCAAGTTCCTTCTTAGTAACAACATCATCATCTAATTCTGGCAGTTTGGATAAATCAACTTGTCCTATTTCGGCAAGAATACGAAGTACAACTGCTCTTGTTGTAGGAATGTCAGTACCACGCGCAATATGGGAAGTTCGCTTGTTCCATTCTTGGCTTACTTGCTTAACTTCATCATGAGTAGCGCTAGTTTGTTCAAGCTTACTAATTCGGTTGTTATAAGAATTGAGTTCATTGTTAAAATTATCTTCTATTATCTGAAAGTTGCTTTTTAGGGTGGCTCTGGTTTCTCTGTCAGATCCATTAAAATCTTTTTTTAATCTCATCTAATCACCAACCTTCTTCTTATTAATAGTTCCATCGTCTTCAATGGTGATTTCGTAAATTGTGCCATTGGGAGATTTTAATTTGATTGCGTCATGCACAATTTCAGTCACTTGGTTCAAAGTTTCTTGATCGTGACCATCAATATAGGCATGAACTTGTTGATAATTTTGTTGTGATTCGTTAGCAACTTTCTTCAACCCTTTTGCTAAATAATCAATCCAATCCCAGACATCCATCGCATCACCCCGCATATTCCTTCAGCCACGTAAAAAGTTGCTTATCTCCGCCAACCTGATTAACTTGATTGGCAGCTCCAATGCTTTCCTTCTTAACAGCTTCAATTGCGTCACTCAACGCCACTTGCCGTGAGTGTTGGTAGTCCAGAATGTTCTGTTCACTACTGTTCAGCGTCACGGAAGTTGGGTTAGCCATGCTATATGGGTACCAGTTAAAGCCAACCACTGCTTCATTAGTACAGATTGGTTGTTCTTTAACCATGATATGGATCATATCACCAGCAACCGGCTTGAAGCTCGAATAAGTCGTAACTTCTAATGATAATGCTGGGTCTGGTTGAATTTTCGTCTTAGCATAATCAGACATCGCATTTTTATCACTAAACCGACCATCTTCAATCGGTTCAGCCGGATATTCGCCGTACTTCTTAATTGATTCCTCATCACGATACATAAAAGGAGCAAAATAATAATACTCGCTAGATGTCGATGAAGAACTTTCCGAAGTCGTATCGCCACCACTATCGCTATCACCAGCGACAATTGAAGCCATTTGATCATTCCGTTCCCACCAAGTTGGCGGATACGAATCAATTGACTGGGTCATACAAGACTGACCAGGTGCCGGCTCATAGATCATTGTGCTGTTATTTAGCGCCATGCTAATGTGATATGAACCACCGTGTGAGCCATAAAAGCCCATGTCACCAGTCTGCACTTGAGAGCGATCAATTTCATGACCGTATGGCTCCATCGCTACCGTGTAAGCGGGAATGTTGATCCCCATATCCTTGTAGACCTGACTAACAAAGGAAGAGCAGTCCATACCGCTATGCGGATCACCACCACGAGCACCACCGGCTCCTCCCCACACATAAGGAACTCCGAGGTACTGTTTGGCATCATTAACAACTCTATCAGCACCAGCACCACCAGAACCGTGACTATCATCTCCACTAGTCGAAGTATCCACCTGCGTTTCAATCGAATACTTTCCACCGATACACATAACTTCATTGGTGAGACTAGTCGAATCAAACGTCCACTTAAATTCAGTGGTGTTGTATTCATAGTCAAGGCGGTTGCCATAGTCTTTGTAGAATTGATCTTGTGCATACACCCGAATATTTTTATTATCCGGATAAACAATTGCGTTTGGCCACGCCTCAGTGATCTTGCTCAGCATATCCGTCCCACTGCCGTCAGCTAGTTCTTCGAGTCGAGCAGTAGGAAAATCTCCAATGACCTGATAAGAAAAACCAAGCTGATTACCATCTATCCAATGCTTCAAAACATCTTCAATATGGTATTCGACTTGGTTCTCATCAGAATCTTCTTTGGTTTCATCGGTCTTAGTGACCGTTGTCTTGGTAGTCGTGTTCCCTTCAGTTGTGGTAGTTTCCGTCTTCTGAGCGTTTGGATCATCATCGTTCCCACTATCGTCCCCACCGCTGCTATCATCATCCTGCTGAGTGCTTCCGTATACCTTGACGTCGGTTTGCTTGTCAGCATCGGCCGGGTCAATATACGTCTTGTACTTGCGGATCCGTGATAGCTCGAAGTAGACGTGGGTGGCCACGACATCAATCGTGTTCACTTTTCCACTAGCATCTGGCTCGGCTTGCTTGATGATGTACTCCTGGCCATCGAAAAACAACGATGCCTGCGCATCGAGCATTGAGTAAGCAAACGACTTATCGTCATGTGCCGTAAACTGAATGCTCCAAGCGGAGTTGGCCTCCCAATCGACATAGAAGCTATCAGGGTCAATGCAGTTCAGAGGCTCGGTTTCGGTGCGTCCAACGCCCCTGACCTTGACCTTGTTATCAGTCACCATCAGATATAGACAAACGGGAAGCTGAAGGTGATATCCACACTGTCCGCACCGTCGACAGTGAAGTTGTTCCATTCAGTTGCAAGGCTGATCGTCCCATAGTCAGAATTGGCGCTCGCTGGGCTCCCATTGAGTGTTGTAAATATTCCATCCAGAATGATCGTGTCCTGGCCATTTGACGGCTTGTTATACGTCCACTCAGTATTAGTTGTCGTGTTGGTCAGTTTCAATGAATTGCCACTAAACTTTACGATAATTTTGAGATCAGACTTATATTTCCACGGATCAATTGGCACGTCACTTGCGTTAAAAACCTTAAATTGCTTCGTGGTGAAATGATAATTGTATTGATCCTCATTATTGTGGAGGTTCATACCGAACTGCACCCCATCGCCATCATGACTATAAGTTCCATCGCTACGATAAAGCGAGTAACGAAAGCCAGACGGATTGTCGAAGTTCATACTGAACGTTGCATAGTGCGACCCGTTCTGGTCCGGCTTAATCTCTGGAAGGTTGGGGTAAACAAAACGGACGATCGCTGATTCAACGTCCGTCCGCATTCTGATTTGTTGTCGTGAAGTAAAAAGTCGATAAAACTGGTGCTTGGCCAACTTGTAGTCCTGCCAGTCCCTAAAGAAGAGACAGAAGTTTGCAACTACCTGATACCGTGAGAAGGTCGTGTACTGAAGCTTGCTTCCGTCTATCCCCGGAATCTCTTGGTAGGTGTTGGCGAGTGCCGGAGTTGAATCATCCCCAAGGAAGGTCAGCCCCTGCACCTTATCTTCAATGTTGAATTCATCCTGATCACCAATCTTCAGATATAGTTCTGGGTTGCTTACACTCAAGTTTGATCACCTCCGATAACTCATGTAATCATTCAGCCGCTGGTCCCTGGCCATCACAGTATATGCAGCGGACCGGTTAGCTTTCATTCCAAACTTATTGCCAGAATTGATTGTGGCGTTGATCTGTTGCTGGCCAACCTGAACAAGTTGCTGGACACCGCTAATCAGCTGATCCAGTTTCGATTCTAACGACCTGAATTCCTTTTGGCTGATGGACTGGTCATCTCGTGTTGGCTGAGCGGGACCATCTTCATGCTTGAACTGGGCCATTACTTCGGACAATAGCTGATAAGCACGGCCACGCTTGGAAGCGGTCAGTGGAATAATCATCTCCGGGCGATTACCTTCAGCAACATGTGCCAATGACTCTACATTGACCAGTCCGCCATTAGCATAACCATGTGGTGTCCAGCCACGACGTACACCAATTGGTGCTAGATCACTCCGCCAGGTCCGATCGGCCAGAACAGCTGCAATTTGGTCCACGGCAGAGTGAATATTACTGTGCCGGCCACCCATAGCACGTACAGCTGAGTTCCAAGTACTTAACTTAAATTGGAAAAGCCCAATTGGCCGGCCTGTACCATCATGGTCGTCAATTCCGCCACCTTGGGCTGGATTAACGTTAGATTCATCCCAGGCTTGCCAATAAAGACGATCAATGTCACCTGCTGATAGGCTCTGGTGCATTGATTCTGCTGCCTGGTGAGCAGCCTTGGCAAATGCTTCTTTGGACATCGTGCCAGCTGGACTATCCGCGCTCCGTAGATCCTCAAATTGTTCCTTAACCCATTTTGTCATCTGCTTAGCAATATAAGTTGGAACATTCGTAATCAATGATTGCGCAAACTTAATGCCACTGCTCAAACCACTTAATTTCTTGATGAAGACGTGCTCCATGAATTGAATTGGGTGGGCCATGATCTTTTCAGCCTGGTCGGTCCAATCATCCACGTCATCTTTCAAGTTAGCAAAGAAGTCACCAACCCCATCAGCAAACTTAGGCAAGCCGATTGCTGACATCAGCTTATGACTATCTTCACCATTCAGGATTGACATCCCCTTCGGCAGAAACGTGATGAAGTTCCGCTTGTTCGGGAATGCCCCTACCTGGCCTTTATAGGAATACAATTCGCGCCAGTGTGGTCCGGCACCATCATTGACCATGCCGATCGTGGCCTTCTTCAAACCATCACGATTACCGGCAGTCCCGGTGGCAAACGTTGGAATAGCAGCGGACCAGGATCCACCAAGTTTGCTGGCCCCGATCTTGTCTAGGACCCAGTTAATACCGCCTTGAATATCATCAATCAAAGTCTTGAATGGTTTCAGGACACCATTCGCTAGATCGGCCATCGCTCTTCCGGCCTTTTGCTTACCAGCTGAAATGGCATCCCCAATCTTGGACATGTGGTCCTTCCAGGAATCCACAACCTTGCCGAGCCAACCACCAGTCTTCTTATTGATGGCACTATACATATCCTCAAAGATATCCTTATTAGCCCGCGACTGATCCTTGGCTAGAC
>CAMFOZ010000040.1 GCA_945971245.1 uncultured Lactobacillus sp. | reverse complement strand
AAACCATGCGGGAAATCCGCCTGGCCCTCTTGGAAGCCGATGTTAACTTCAAGGTGGTTAAGGACTTTGTTAAGAAGGTTCGGGAAGAGGCTGCGGGGGCCGAGGTCCTCAAGGGCTTGAACCCAGCCCAACAGATTGTCAAGATTGTCAACGACCAACTGACCGAACTGATGGGGGAAGAGGCCGTACCGCTCAATAAGGCTGCCCACATTCCAACCGTTATCATGATGGTTGGGCTCCAGGGTGCCGGTAAGACGACCACGGCCGGTAAGCTGGCCCTGCGGTTGAAGAACGAGGACCACGCCCGGCCAATGTTCATTGCGGCCGACGTCTACCGTCCAGCCGCCATCACCCAGTTGCAACAGGTTGCTGACCAGATCGACGTCCCGGTCTTTGAGAAGGGGACCGACGTTGACCCCGTCGAGATCGTTCGCGAGGGGATGGAAGTCGCCAAGCAGAATCACAATGACTACGTGATCATCGATACGGCTGGTCGTCTGCAGATTGACGAGCAGCTGATGGATGAATTGGCCAACATTAAGAAGCTGGTCAACCCAGACGAAATTCTCCTGGTAATCGATGCGATGACCGGGCAGAACGCCGTCAACACCGCCCAGGGCTTCGATGACAAGCTCGACATCACTGGGGTTGTCCTGACTAAACTCGATGGTGACACCCGTGGTGGGGCGGCCATGTCAATCCGGGCCGTCACTGGGAAGCCAATCAAGTTCGTCGGTGAAGGGGAAAAGATGGAGGACTTAGATGTCTTCCACCCTGACCGGATGGCTTCCCGGATTCTGGGCATGGGAGACATGATGACCCTGATCGAAAAGGCTCAGAAGAATTTCGATGAGGAACAGGCCCAAGAGACTATGGACAAGATGCGGGAGAACACGTTTGACTACAACGACTTTCTCGCGCAGATGGACCAGGTCACTAAGATGGGCCCGCTGGAGAACATCATCAAGATGATGCCGGGGATGGCCAATAACCCGGCCCTGAAGAACATCAACCTGGATCCGAAGCAGTTTGCCCACATCCGGGCCATTGTCCTCTCAATGACGCCTGAGGAACGGGAGAACCCCGACCTGATAAACCCGAGTCGTCGTCGTCGGTTAGCTGCTGGTTCTGGCCGACCAATCGTTGAGGTCAACCGGATGATCAAGCAGTTCAACCAGATGCGGAAGATGATGAAGCAGGTCACTAACGGTAACATGAGCGGGATGCAGAACCTGTTCGGCGGACAGATGCCTGGTGGCCGGATGGGGCAGATGGCAATGAACCGGATGGCCCGGAAGATGAAGAAGGACAAGCAGAAGCGGATCAAGAAGCTCCGCAAGATGCGTAAGAAGCGTTAATTTCAAAAAAATTACGCCTGTCAAGAAAAACTACTTTACATTCCATTTGAAGACTGGTATATTATTATCTGTTAAAAGAAATCAGGGAGGTGCAAAAGAATGTCCGTTAAAATTCGTTTAAAGCGCATGGGTTCAAAGAAGCGTCCTTTCTACCGGATTGTTGTCGCTGACTCACGTTCCCCACGTGATGGTCGTTTCATCACTTCATTAGGTACTTACAACCCATTGACTACTCCAAAGGAAGTTAAGTTCGACGAAGACGCCGTTATGGATTGGCTGCAAAAGGGTGCACAACCTTCTGACACTGTTCGTAACATGCTGCAAAAGGCTGGCGTTATGAAGAAGTTCCACGAAGCTAAGTACGCCGCAAAGAAGTAGTGATGAGTAATCATGACCGAGACTGATATCAAAGCGTTGATTCGTAGTTTAGTAACCCCACTTTTAAGACATCCGGAATCGTTGTCGATTACGGTATCTGATAGTGACCGTTTTCGGCGATATACCGTTAATGTTGACTCAGCAGACGTGGGTCGGTTGATTGGCCGGCAGGGACACGTCGCTGCGTCGCTACGGACAGTTGTTGAGGGCGCGCGTTCTCGACGCACAAACGCCAAGAAGATCCGGTTACTGATTAATGATCATCGACACTAAATAAAAACCTCCCACACCAACCTGTGGGAGGTTTTGCCATTTTTAGGAGGAACTTATGGATTTTTATAATGTTGGTAAAATTGTGAATACCCATGGCATTCGCGGTGATGTGCGCGTGATGCCGACCACCGATTTTGTGGCGGAGCGCTTTGCCAAGGGCCAGGACCTCTACCTGCAGCAGGCCGGAGAACCCCTGAAGCTGACCGTTGAATCTGCGCGGCAGCACAAGGGCTTCATCCTGGTGAAGTTCGTTGGCTACGACAATATCAACGACGTGCAGGCTTTCCGTGACCACGAGCTGATGGTCAGTGCTGAGGACCAGCAGCCCTTAGAGGATGGTCAGTACTACTACCACCAGATCATTGGCCTGGCTGTCAAGACAGTTGATGGTGAAGGAATTGGGACCATCAAGGAAATCCTCTCACCCGGGGCCAATGACGTCTGGGTCGTCCAGCGGGAAGGTAAGAAGGACCTGCTTCTTCCCGTGATCGATGACGTGGTTAAGGACGTGGACCTTGATGCGGGTGAAGTTACAGTTGAATTAATGGAAGGATTAGAATAGTGCGAATTGATATTTTAAGCTTATTCCCAGACATGTTTCAGGCAACGCTGGGTGAATCGATCGTTGGCCGGGCCCAGGAGGGTGGCTTCCTCGACATCAACGTCACTGACTTTCGGAAGTACACCACGGACAAGCACAACCATGTTGATGATGCGCCATTCGGTGGGGGTGCCGGGATGCTCCTCCAGCCGCAGCCAATCTTTGATGCCATGGCGGCAATCCAAGAGGAGACCAAGGATACCTATCCGAAGGGCCGGGTAATCCTGATGGATCCGGCTGGTCGGCGTTTCGACCAAGACTATGCCCAGGAGCTGGCGATGGAGGATCACCTGACCTTCATCTGTGGTCACTACGAGGGCTATGACGAACGGATTCGTCACCTGGTCACCGATGAGGCCTCCCTGGGGGATTACGTACTGACTGGTGGCGAGCTGGCGGCGATGGTGATGATCGACGCTACTGTTCGCTTCGTCCCAGGCGTGCTGGGTAACCAGGCGTCCCCGATGGGTGATTCCTTTAGTAATGGCCTGCTGGAGTTCCCCCAGTACACCCGTCCTGCTGACTTCCGGGGGATGAAGGTGCCCGAGGTGCTGACCAGTGGTAACCACCAGAAAATCCGGGAATGGCGGATGCGCGAGTCCCTGCGGCGGACCCTCCACCGGCGTCCCGACCTGCTGAAGACGGCCAAGCTGACCCGTGAGCAGCAGCTGATGCTTGAGGACATCAAGCTTGAAGAAGATCCGGATGTGCCAGACTGATGGTGACGGGGATGAAAAAAATAATTCAACGTTTACTCTGGAAACAGGATCCCTCGGTCTATGAGGCCAAGGACTCCAAGCTGACACCCAGCCTGCGGACCATTGACCTGATCGGCCTCGGGACGGGGATGGTCGTTGGTACGGCGATCTTCACCCTGCCCGGGATCGTGGCGGCGGAGCACACTGGCCCGGCTGTTCCACTGGCCTTTATTGTGGCAGCGATTGGGGCGGGGCTCTCTGCCCTGGCTTACGCGGAGACTTCCTCGGTCCTGCCCTTCGCCGGTTCGGCCTTCTCGTGGATCAACGTCCTCTTCGGGGAATTCTTTGGCTGGATCGCTGGCTGGGCTCTGTTAGCTGAGTACTTTATCTCGGTGGCCTTTGTCGCCTCGGGGTGGTCGGCCTATATGCAGGGCTTCTTGGCCAGTCTAGGCGTTCACCTGCCTCGGGCCCTCACCGGTGGCTTTGATCCGGGACACGGCTCCTACGTCGATATCCTGGCAGCCCTGGCGATCCTAGTCGTCGGGATCCTGATCTCGCGGGGGCTGCACCAGGTCAGTCGGATTGAAAACATTATTGTAGCAGTTAAGCTCCTGGTGATTCTGATGTTCATCGTGGTTGGGGCGACGGCCATTCAAGCGAAAAACTACGTGCCGTTTATCCCA
Organism: uncultured Lactobacillus sp.; assembly: GCA_945971245.1. Classification (GTDB taxonomy): domain Bacteria; phylum Bacillota; class Bacilli; order Lactobacillales; family Lactobacillaceae; genus Limosilactobacillus. The sequence goes on along the minus strand of CAMFOZ010000040.1, from coordinate 10,051 downwards.
CCGCACCGTCCCGGAACAACCTTCGGGGGCTGGCAGGGGATTCTGGCCGGGACCGCGCAGATCTTCATCGCTTACGTCGGCTTTGATGCGATCGCAGCCAACACCGCCGAGACCCGGAACCCGCAGAAGACGATGCCGCGGGGGCTGATCGGAACCCTGGTACTGGGGACCGGCTTCTTCATCGCCGTTTCCCTGGTCCTGGTGGGGATGTTCAAGTACAACCGCTACGCTAATAATGCGGAACCAGCGGCCTGGGCCCTCCGGCATTCCGGCCACTACTTCACGGCCAACCTGCTCTCCGTGGTGGCAATCGTGGGGATCTTCTCCGCATTGATTGCCATCCTGCTGGCCTCATCCCGGCTGATCTATGCCTTCGGGCGGGATGGCTTGTTGCCGAAGACGCTTGGGGTGATTGATGAACGGCATGTGCCGAATCACGCCCTCTGGCTGATCACTTTCCTGGCTATGATCCTGGGCTCCGTCTTCCCGTTCACCTTCCTGGCAACGCTGGTTTCGGCGGGGACCCTGGTGGCCTTTATCTTTGTCTCCCTGGGAATTTACGCCCTGCGCCCACGGGAGGGAAAGGACCTGCCGGATGCTCAGTTCAAGATGCCATGGTATCCAGTCCTGCCGGCGGTCTCCGCAATTTTCTCCGCGGTGATCTTCTGGGGACTGAACATCGATGCCAAGATCCTGATGGTGGGATGGTTTGCCATCGGGTTGATCATCTACTTCAGCTATGGCCTACGCCACTCCATCATTAACCAGGAGCACCAAAAATAGGGCTTGAAAGTTGGGCTAAAAACTTGTATAGTAGTTATTGGCTGTTTAGCCGTGAATAACGGTATTCCGCTGCCCCAAGCGGGACATGAATGTCGGTGAAAGGAAAGAAATTATAATGCGTCAAAACAAGTTGATCGAAAAGATTACTGCTAGTCAATTACGGGATGATATTCCTGACTTCCGTGCCGGGGATACTGTTCGGGTTCACGCTAAGATCGTTGAAGGTTCACGTGAACGTATCCAGATGTTCGAAGGTGTCGTTATCAAGCGTCACGGTGCTGGTATCAGCGCTACCTACACTGTTCGTAAGATCAGTAACGGTGTTGGTGTTGAACGTACTTTCCCAGTTCACTCACCACGTGTTGAAAAGATCGATGTTCTCCGTCATGGTCGGGTACGTCGTGCTAAGCTGTACTACCTTCGGGCACGTACTGGTAAGGCTACTCGTATCGCTGAACGTCGTCGCGACAACGAAAAGTAATCTAAACCAAGGAACTCCTGCTATGCAGGGGTTCTTTTTATTTTTAAATTAATTTTGTTATTACAAAAAATAGGGTATCTGTCAACTGGTATTGATGGATGTCAACACCTCTCACTTAAATGTGAGGGGTGTTTTTTGGTAAGCAGTCAATAACGATACGTCCAGGTAATCCCGTTGCATTCTCCTATACTAAAGGCAACCTTAGTACAGGAGGCATTTTTTATGGAAAAAACACGACATTGTGACACCGATTTTCAAAACCAAAAAAGCACCAGTCAATAAACCAGCTTTTATACCACGCCCCACAGTTACGATGAAGCTGGAAAATATTCAATTAACAGTTTTCAAAGGTGCTAATCCTAACCTAGCGGCTGAAATCGCTAAAGTTGTGGTGTGCTGTGCTCATTAATTGGCATGATCCTGATCATGTTTACTTAGTTTGTGGTAAGACCGATCTACGTAAAGGAATTGATGGCTTAGCAATGGTGATTGCCGAGAACTGCGGCTTAGAACTACACAATAATTCACTCTTCTTGTTTTGTGGGAGTCGTAATGATCGCTTTAAAGGGCTTCTTTGGGACGGCGAGGGGAGTATTTGTAAACAATTAATAACCATATTGCAGAAAGAAAAGGACGTGAATCACTGAGCTTAGTGATTTACGTCCTTCAACTTAAATACAATATTTTTTGTTCTAAATCATATGGCTAACGTGTGCTTCTACTTACTCCACACAATCTGCCGATAATTACCCGCAGCACTGTGCCCAATCACCTGACCATTCAGGTAAATGGTAGTCTTGCAGCCTTTCTGTACGGCAGCCTGATTGAAGTTTGCAAGGTCATTATCCATCAGCGTACTGATCACCCCGTTCTGCAGGATATCGATCAAGAGACTCCGCCGAGACTTACTGAGCTGGAAGATGTCATCGTTGACATCGACCCGGATGGTGTGCTTACTAGTGTAGGTGATCTGCTTGATGCTGGTGAAACCGCGGAACTGCTTGTCACTGGACTCGTACTGCTGGCAGTTATCGAGATAGCTGGCGATGTCACGGTTGGCTAGGTCGAGATTCTCCGTGCTGGCGGCCTGGACAGTTGGCAGGGCCGGGGCCTGGTTAATGGCAACGGTGGTGGCGCCGGCGATTCCTAGGCTAGCGACCATGGTGACAGCTAATTTACTGAATTTATTCATGACTATTTTCCTCCCATATTGATACACTGCTTATTATGAGCGTTCATCATAATATGGACAAGGGGAAGTTCCAATAGTCACAAGTGCAAATACTGTTAATTATCGTCAATTTGGTATAAACTGTAAGCGCATTCGAAAAATGGCAAATTAACTAGAAGGTGTTTTAATAATGTTCTTTATCGATACTAGTCGTAATGGCAAGCCAGTCCACGATGCGCTGGTCAACCAGTCACTGGATAACTACCTAATCAATGACCTGCGCTTGAAGGGGCACGGCCTGATCTGCTACATCAACCAACCGTCCGTCATCATTGGGGTCAACCAGAACGCTTACGCCGAGATTGACCTTCCATACCTCAAGAAGCACAACATTGAGTTGGTCCGGCGCTCCAGTGGTGGTGGGGCCGTTTACCACGACTTTGGTAACCTGGTCTTTGAAAACATCGTGGTGGGGGACACCAGCAAGTTTGGTGATTTCCATGCCATCGGTGATCCAGTCGTCGACGCCCTGCATGATCTGGGTATCAAGTCGGCGGAGGTCAGTGGCCGGAACGATATGACGATCGACGGCAAGAAGTTCTCCGGAATGGCCATCGTCAAGGGCGACAATTCCTACGCTGCCGGGGGCACGGTCATGTTCGACTTGAACATGGAAGCTGCCAGTGAAGTGTTGACGCCAGAAAAGGATAAGCTGGCCTCCAAGGGGGTCAAGTCTGTTGACGCCCGGGTCACTAACATCAAGCCATACCTGCCGGCCAAGTATCAGGATTGGACAACCGAGGACTTTAAAAACTACCTTCTTTGCCACATGTTTGGCGTAGACTCGATGGATGACGTCGAGACCTACCACCTGACTGATCATGACTGGTCCATCATTGACCAGCGGCTCGACAAGCAGTACCGGACTGACGAGTGGAACTACGGGAAGAACCCAGGCTTCAAGCACTATGTTTCCAAGCACTTCCCAATCGGCACCGTTTCCTTCAACTTCAACGAGAAGGATGGCAAGATCAGTGAAGCCAAGATCTACGGTGACTTCTTCACAGCCGGCGATCCGCACGTTGTTGAGAACCACCTGATCGGAACCAAGCTGGATAAGGAAAACCTGGTTAAGGCATTAAAGGCCAGTGACCTGGCTGCTAACCTGGGGAAGGTCAGCCCTGACGATCTGGCCGATCTGATTTTGGCTGACTAAGGGGGGCATACTATGTGGCAAGCAATCGTTAATTGGTTTAAAAACCTGTTCAGCCGCCAGGCACCGGTTCACCGTGAGAAGAACGGTCTGTGGTGGCAGGAAGATAATGGCACGGTCAAAGTGGGCCTCGACAGTCAAGTGATTAACGAGCTTGGTGACATCACCTTTCTGGAGACGCCCCAGGTTGATGATGCAGTCGACCGCAATGACCAGCTGATCGACATCGAAGGGGGCAAGGCGGTGGAAACCTTCAAGTCCCCGGTTAAGGGTCAGATCAGTCGGGTCTATGATGATTATCAAAATGATCCGTCCACTCTGACCAAGGCGGACAACCCACTCCTGGTTGAGATCAAACCAGCCTAAAAATTTGCAGAATATCAAACGCCGTCCAGTGCTTACCGGGCGGTGTTTTGCTTTATCCTTACAAAAGGTAAGATTGGTCTAACTATCTCAAAGCGCCTTGACATTAGCACAAGATTCGTTCATGATAGCGGTGTATTAAAAATTGGTCTAGTTAAAAAGGAGCGGTTAATGTGCAAACATCATTTCAGGGCGGATTCTTCATCAGTAGCGCGAATCCAACAATTCTCACTACTGCTGCGACAGCAAATAGCAGCTGTGGCCTTGTTCTTCGTCAACTCGGTCCACAGGTGAATGTTCGTCGGCTGGCCAATGAACTTGCCAGCCACCGTCTTCTCCTGCCACTGACGGTCACCACACCGCAACAGATGCGGGTCCAGGCAGAGGAGTTGAGCCTGGTGGGCGACAACGTCTACGTCCAGGTACCAGTCATGACGGCGGGGCAGCCTAACACCGCCCTGATCCATGACCTACTGGAGGAGGGCGTCCCATTGGCTATCACCGGGGTCGCCACCCGCCAAGCCGTCAAGCGGGTCCTTGAGCAGGCGACTGCCACCACGACGCCACTGATCATCATGATGAGTGCCGCCACCAGCTACTATGACCTGATTGTCAGCACCGCACTCGCCCACCTCTTTCCAGCAGTTCAGCTGGTTGCGGAGACACCCGATCAGTTGGCAATCCTGCGTGCCCAGCGCTTGGCAGTCGATGGGGTCGTCATTACCGCTGACCAGCTGTTGACGATCTACCAGCCGGAGATAGGGGCCTGCTGTCAGCTCAGCAGTCACCAGGTTCAATATTGATGAACGTAATCCAGAATTCCAGCTTGGAACAATACACGATTTAAAACGAAAACAGGCCCCAATCATCCAGATTTTTAGGATGTTTGGGGCCTGTTTGTTTATGTAAGCAAGTTAATCATGCCTTTTTCGGTGTCCGCACCATCAGAACCAATGCCAGGTTAACCAGCAGCGTTAGCCCCGTGACGGCGAAGACCATCGGGTAGGAGGACAGCCCAGAGATGGCGGACCCCAGCAGGGAACCGAGCACGGCCCCACCGGCCTGGAAGGACTGGTTGTAACTGAAGATCCGTCCAAAGGCCTCGGTTGGCACGTCCAGGGTCAGCACCGTCTGGGCGGCCGGCATCAAGGCGGCGTTGGCCAGCCCCAGCAGGAACCGCCAGAAGGCCAGTGACCATGGCGAGTGGGTGAAGGTCATCGGAATAAAGAGGACGAAAGCCACGGTCAGGCCGACCCGCAGGACACGTTCGGGCCCGATCCGGTCCATGGTGTGACCGATCTTGGAGGCAGCGATCAGGGTCCCCAGGCCAGGGGTAGCAGCGACGACCCCGGCGACGAAGGCCACGTTCCCGTGATTATGCATCAGTGACCGGACATAGAGACTAATGATCGGGTCGATGGACATCGTTGAGGCGGTCACGATCATGGTGGTCAAAAACATCACGAAGATCAGCTTGGGGTTGTCGAGTTCCTTGACGATCTCACCCATTGGCTTCATAGCGGCCTTCTGGATCGGCTTGAAGTGCTCCGTGGTGAGGAGCCAGGTCGAGAGGAAGACGGCAAACATCAGGCCCCCGGTGATAAAGAATGGCACCCGGTAGCCAAAGAAGCCGGACAGGGCCCCACCGAGCAGTGGGCCGACGAGGTTACCGGCCACCCCGGCAGTGGTCATGGCGGCCATGACCCAGCCGGAGCGTTGGTGCGGCGTTTCACCGGCCATCATCGCCGTGGCGTTGTTGATGTACCCGGAGAAGACCCCCTGAAGGAAACGCATGCCGATGATCATCCAAACGCTCTGGGAGAGCCCGGTGATGAAGATGGTACAGGCCATCACCCCGGATGCCCGCATGCACATCAGCTTCCGGCCCTTCCGATCGGCCAAGCTGCCCCAGAACGGGGAGACGATTGCCTGGCTGATGAAGGTCATAGCAAAGGCCAGGCCGGAGTAGAAGTTCAACTGAAAGCGGCTGAAGTGGCCGAGTTCGTTGATGAAGAGTGAGATGAAGGGCATTGTCATTGAGTAGCCCATCCCCGTGATGAAGGCACCAAGCCAGAGGGTGTAGAAGGTCCGGTGCCAGCCTCGAGGAAATTTACCAGTTGCTGCTGGAGAATCCATTAGCAGAAAAAGCCTCCTTAAATTAGAACGATACTTACTAGGATACGCGCAATTTGCGTGAAAGTTAATGCTTTTGTTTCGTCGCAAGGTAGCGGGCAAAGGTCAGGAGCATCAAAATGACCAGTAGGACGGTGACCCACATGGAGATCCGGATCCCGGTGATCAGGGATGAAGGGATGCCAGCGATGACCACGAGCATCGTGACCGAGACGGCCCCGAAGACCTGGCGCAGGGTATTGTTGAGGGCCGTGCCGTGACTATTCTCCGCCCGCGATAGCTGGGAGAAGGCCTCTGACAGGGCTGGACTGAAGACACAGGCGTTCCCGATCATTCGGATGGCGTAGGCAATCGTCAGCACCCAGAGGGAGGAACCCCGGGAGATGGTGACCAGCGGGATCGATGCTAGCAGCATGATCACGCCACCGGTGATGATCAGCCACTTAGGACCGTACTCGTCATAGATCCGTCCGACGATGGAGGCAGCAATGGCGTTGCAGATTGCCCCCGGCAACAGGATCAGTCCGGAGATGAAGCTCCCGGTATGGGTGACGTTCTCCGTGAAGATTGGCATCAGCTGTTCCGTCCCCAACAGGACCATGAAGGCGAAGATGCCGACGATGGTCATCAGGCGGAATGAGGAGTATTTGAAGATCTGGACCTTGAGCATCGGGTTAGTGAGGTGGAGCTGTCGTTTGACAAAGACGGCGATCACCGCTAGCCCGACGACGAGCATTGCCAGCCCGACCCAGGCGTTTACCTGAAAGGCGGTCAGACTCCCTAGGGTCAGCCCGGATCCGATCAGGGAGATCAGAACGGAGAAGTAGTCAATCTTGATATTACGGGGCTGGGAGAAGTTAGCGAGCTTGAAGTAGCCACCGATCCAGGCCAGGACCATGAATGGTAGGACCAGGATAAATAGCCACCGCCAAGGAAGTACTTGCAGGATAAAGCCGGCCAGGGTTGGCCCGATGGCGGGTCCCGCCGAGATCACCAGACTGGAAAGACCGAGGATGGACCCCCGCTTCTCAATCGGGTAGATCGAGATCATGGTGGTCATCTGAAACGACATCAGCATCCCGCTGGCACAGGCCTGGATCAGCCGGGCCAGGAGGAGGGTGAAGAAGTTCGTGGCGAAACAGCCGAGCAGGGTCCCGACAATGAAGGTCCCGATGATCCCCAAGAAGACGTGGCGGTTAGTGAACTTATCGTACATGTTGGACGAGAGTGGGGTAACGATCCCGATGATCAGGGTGTACCCAGTGGTCAACCATTGAGCGGCGTTGAGGGAGACGTGGAGGTCATGCTGGATGACCGGCAGTGCGGTGACCATCATCGTCTGGCTGGAGAGGCTGACGAAGGTCGAAAGCAGGAGGATGATGGTGATCAGGCGCCGCGTATGGTTGCTAATCTGAACAGTTTGCGATTGTGGCATGATAATTTCCTTTCGTGATAGTGTCCTAACCAGTCTATCACTAGGTCCAACCTGATCGTCAAGGGGCAATTAGGTGGTAATTTGCGTTGCCTTCCGCTATATTACTATATGTAGAAAGGAAGGGGAGCAAGCGTGAAAAAGAAGATTGCGGTATTTTCAGACGTTCATGGTAACCTGACCGCCCTGCAGGCAATGTATCAGGATAGCCTTGCCCAGGGGGTGGATGAATACTGGTTCGTGGGGGATCTCCTGATGCCGGGCCCGAGTGTCAATGAGATCTGGGCGCTGGTTAAGCAGATGGCGCCGACTGTGATGGTCCGGGGCAATTGGGATGACCTGGTTGTCGTCGGTGCCCGGGGCCAGATGGACATGGAGAAGCCGTCTCACGTCTACTTTGGTCGCCTGGCCCAGTACGTGGCTGAGCATGCCGCACCGGGTCTGATCGACACGCTCGCTTCTTGGCCGCTGCGGGTGACCCGGCAGGTGGGTTCACTGAACTTTGGGATTTCCCATAACCTGCCTGATCTGAACATGGGCCAGGCCCTGTTCCCAACCAATGACTCGACTAACTTTGACCAGTTGTTTACGACCCCGGCCGACCAACCGGATATCGATGTGGCCATCTACGCCCACGTTCACCACGACCTCTTCCGCTACGGGACCGACGAACGGATCGTCCTTAACCCTGGAGCCGTCGGGGAGCCCTTCAATCATTGGCCGGCCCTGCAGAAGGACTTGCGGTCCCACTACCTGATTTTGGAGGTGGATGACCTGGGGATGGCAGCCACCAGCTTCCGCCACGTTGCCTATGACCGGGACAAGGAGAAGGCGCTGGCAGACAAGGCCGACCTGCCGTACCGGGGCCTTTACCAGAAGATGATGGATACTGGTCTGGCCTATACTCACGACGATGATCTCCTGCAGAAATATAACGACCGTTATCATTACATTGCTGAGTACGAGCGCTTTAAGGAAAATTTAAACAAATAAGTAGCCCTTTTCACTTGTAAAAAGTTAGGAAAAATGGCATAATATATCTTGAATGATTATCGCAGATGTTTTGATATTGTTGTTGTAATGTAATGTTGATCAATATTAAAAGGAGAAACATCTATATATGGCAAAAAAGTCAAAGATTGCTAAATTACATCATCAAGAAGCACTGGTTAAGAAGTACGCTGCCAAGCGTAAGGAATTAAAGGCCAAGGGTGACTACATTGGCCTGTCCAAGCTGCCACGCAACTCCAGTCCGGTTCGTCTGCACAACCGTGACCGGTACGATGGCCGTCCTCACGCCTACATGCGGAAGTTCGGGATGTCCCGGATTAACTTCCGTAACCTGGCACACAAGGGTGAGATCCCTGGTGTGCGGAAGGCCAGTTGGTAAATAGATGATGAAGACCGGTGAGAGCTTTTGTTCTCGCCGGCCTTTTTTGTTCTCAACGGGCACCGAAAAACTGCTATACTAGGGGTAAGAACATATTGAGAAACGGGGGAGCCAGATGAGCGAGCAGGTTAATTATCAAGAATTGGAACAATTGGTTGATGACCAGTCACGGGTTCACGGTGCCGCTTTCTATCGCAATGCACGGCCGCGGACCCAGAAGATCTATGACCAGACGATTCAGATGGGGCAGGATATCCTGGCTGATCGCAATGCCGCTCAACCTTCGCCCCAGATAATGGTCGACATGGCAGTTCAGTCGATTAACACGGCGATCAAAGCCCTGAAGAGTAACCCCGCACTAAATGGATCAACGCCTGAAGAAACCACCGCTAGTTCTGCACCGTCACGGCCTAAGGTGAGGCCATCACAAGCCGGTACCCAATCAGCACCGTTACGTCAATCTTCGGCGACACCTACCTCGTCGGCAGTCAGCTCACAGTCGGTACAGTCGACTGCTGCGGATACGCAGACAACCCCGGATGCACACTCGAACACCAACACGCTGGCGGACGCAACCCCAAGTGCTTCGCCGACAACAACGCAACAGGCGGCCGCACCATCGCAGCCAACCGCGCCGGTTCAGCCAACTGTTGCCCAAGGGCTAACTGATGGCCAATTGAATGCCAAGATTACTGTAACGATGTCAGCAGTACCGGAGTCCGCTGCGCCACAAGAGGATAAGAATTTGGCCACGCCGACATCATCAGCCGCAAAGAAAGAAGAAAATAAGGCCGCGGCGGAGAAAGTTCCAGCTGATAAGCGAAACCTACCAATGGTGGTTCACCAAAAGCCAGATTGGCACTTACTTCCCCAGGCCATCTGGCGGGGTCTTCAGTGGACGCTCGGCTCTAAGCGGACACTCAAAAATAAATAAAGAGACAAAGGATCGTAACAGTCGGATGTTGCGATCCTTTTTTAGAACTAATCTAAATTAACTCTTGAATATCGGCCACGATTAGCTATAATAAAAGTGTAGTTAAGAATGATTCTAATTTAAGGAGTGGATATTCATGAATTTTGTCGGA
>CAMFOZ010000039.1 GCA_945971245.1 uncultured Lactobacillus sp. | reverse complement strand
TATTCAGAAAGGATGGGCAAAAAAGAAGCGCCTCAGGCGCTTAGGCGGGGGCTTTTCTCCCGTCACTAAAGTAACGGGTCTCCAGCCCTAATTAGTCAATGAACTCCTAGGGGTGTTTTGGTAAATGTTAAGATTAATGTATTAAGGCACTTTTAGCATTTATCCATAATTGGCGAGAATACCCCCACTTGTCGAAGTGGGGGTATTCTCGCCAATTATGGATAAAAAGGCCCCACAGCAGTCATTGAGATTGCTATGGGGCCTTAGCTTGTATGCGACAAGCCAGTTTTTCCTTGTGAATGTTATACCACAACAATTGTTGCTGGTGGGTCTGAACTGAAAACACACAGAAACTCGTTGGGGATGCTAGTGCTTCTTGCAAAGAGAATTGTAGGCTGCAATTAGATTGTCTCTTCGCCGCTTCGACTTCAGACTTTCAAAGAAGTCTATGGCCTCGTCCCGGTCTAAATCAGGCCCCCATTTTTTGTTCAGTGATTCTTTCAGGTCATCAATCAGGAAGTGATACCGCGAGCCAAGATAGGAATTAACCAGATTAATTGCTACTTCAAATGTCTTTGGATCCGGTTTATCGCCTAGTTCCTGGTACATTGTTTCTAGCACTGACATGAGATTCTTATCTTTCAAAATTGGGTTGCTATTATCCTTCGTTGTTATCATTCTTCATGCCTTCTCGTTTCTGGGGATGACCAGGTTGCCTGTCAATACACGATAATGAGTCTGATTAAGGTCTGCTTTCCGCTGATCGGCTTGCTTGATGTCTTTTCCCACTCGTTCCATTTCTTTAATCTGATCAGGATCAAAAAACTCGATGTAGTCTTTGATGTTCATCCAGAATACGTCCGCGTTGCCCGCTATTTCCTTAACTATCGGGAACAGGTCGTCGTCCTTATCAATCGTCTGAATATATTGGATGATGTATCTTAACTGGCTTGGGTCAACGTTCACTGACTGGAGCTTTTGCAAGACCATATCTTGATCCTTAGTGGTACTCTCTCGAAGGTTCTTAGCTGCTCGAAGAGCCGTGCTATTAGTAAGGCTCCGTGAGTTTTCATCGAAGAACTTACGCTGTTTGTTTAGCCGTTCAACTAACTGCTTCTTAATATGCTCAAGCCCTTTTTGAATACTTTGCACTTTGCTTGCTGCAACCGATGTGGAGAGGGCTTGTGAGTTGTGCCAGTCATAGCTAATAGCCTCATTAAGGTTCTTTTCAGCATCAATGATACCTATTTCTTCACCCTTATCTGCATTTACCAGTACCCTCTCACGGCTTATAGGAGCCCCGTTAACGTCGTTATAGTTAATTTCCATAACTACTACCGAGCACTGACCAGAATCGCTAGAAAAACTGTATATGGGCAGCAGAGGATGCTTCAGAGGCTTCAGCTGGTTAACCTTGAAGTTGTACATACGACGGTTAGCTGTTTGATAAGCTTCTGAGTGTTTTTCAGACGTAAAGCTGATATGGTTCATTAACTGATTTTCTGTCTGGTCAAGCATTGCCTTAACCGCATTATGCTTTTTAGCTTGGCTAGCCTTCAAATAGTTCTCGTATTGTGGCAGAACTACGTTGTCAAATTCCGTGTCATTGAGCACGCCGGCCATCTTATTTCCTAGTCGCTTCAGCATTTTCAACTGAGAATTGATTGACTCATAAATTGGGAACGTGTAAATGTAAATCTGACCTTTATCACTGTTCTCCGGCAGAGGCCGGTCAATACGCCCGATCCGTTGTTCAAGTGTCATGGGGTTATACGGCAGATCAATGTTCATCAGAGTTACGGCATCTTGGAGGTTCTGCCCAGTAGAAATTGTGTCAGTCCCCACAACTAGATCAATCGTTTGGCCTGTTTTAATCAGGTCTGGTCTCTTTTTGGAAATAGGTGAGAAGCGAGCTAGAACATCGTCCTTGCTGGAATTCTTTTGGTTAAGTTTTGCGTTAGCTTCACCATCACTATTGTTAATGCCACCAGTTATCATACCCATAGGAAAAGTAACCATAGGACTGTTGTAATGCTGATATAGGCGCTGGTAATAATAGCGAACCGTATCCGCAAACTGAGAGATTAGAAGGATCTTGTGTCCTTTTTTGTGCTCTTCATCGACACACTGAATAATCTTATCGACTTTCTCATCAATCTTGCTGTAGGCCACCTTTAAGTTACTAATTAGTGACTTTAGAGTGGCCAAGTCACGATCACAATCAGCAGTCATCTGAGCAATTGCCTTTTTTGCCTTGGGGAGCTTAACTTCTTCAATCTGGGCAGTAATCTTTTCCAGATATTGCCGTTGCCGGACTTTAGCTTTCAAGCTCTGGTCATCATCAATAGTTTTATTGCTCAGTGGCTCATCCAAGGCATCAAAGGCACCCACATTTTTGAACTGGTACTCAGTAAGGTGGTAAGCCATACCCAGATATGCCTTGTAGTGTTCCAGTAAGCTGCGACCTTTAAGCTGGGCAAATTGGTCCAGATGAAGGCTCTTCAACCGTTCCAGCTTATCAACAATGTGCTGAAGTGAGTTAGCAAAGGCTTCCCAGCTCGAATCAGCCCGCTTTAGGAGCATCATCTTAAGCTGTTTAGCACCGAGTTCTTCTTTGCTGGAGTCAATGTACTTGATAGGGTCTTGATATGGGAATTTCAACTGTTCAATAACCTGGAAATTATCCGCAAAAATCTGATTTTTCCGCGGTTCATACTGAATATCAACACTCGGGAAGTTCCGGTGTGGGAACCGTGCCCCGTGGCCACCGTAAGTTTTCCGGGTCCGTTGTAAGTAAATATCGTTCCAGAACTCTCCGAAAGCCTCGTCATCGGCTGCCAGTCGCTTAACTACCTTGTTCGACACTACATTTGGCGAAAGCAGAAAGTATTGTTTGTACAGCCGGTCATTTGGAATAGCGTCGATGTTGAGAAACAGTGACCCGATATTGATAACATCTTCCCGCTGGTTGTTCCAAGGGGTTGCAGTCATCATTAGGCCCTTCATCTTAGGGTTTGCTTGCTTCATCATGGCCACTTTGCGGTAAGCCTTGGTGTTGTTGTTTTTGAAACCAAGGTGAGCCTCATCAATTACCACCAGAGTGTAGTTTGCTTCTCGTAGCTGCTTTTCAGGAAGTTCTACCAGCTTCTGCCGAGAAATAAACTGGTAAGCATCTGGCTTAACACCCACAGCTAGTAATTCGTCTTTCCACTGCTTCTTTATTTTTGTATCGGCTACAACCAGAATATGGTTAACTGTCTCAGAAGCCAGGTAAAGCCTGATTACCCCGGCTGCGGTCCGGGTCTTCCCAAGTCCAACACCATCTGAGAGAACAGCCGCATCTAGTGAATCGAGTTTCTCTTTGATACTAATAACCCCGCTTCGCTGATGCTGGAAAAGCTCTTTAACCCAGTCCTGACTAGGATCAAGTTCAGAGTATGGGTGACCATACATATTGGCAAAGTTGTAGTAGGTTTCCTTTGCCGGAACATACTCCTGAACTGCTTGCTTAGCTCCACTACTCTTAATGATCTTAATTAGATCAGGTGAGAAGTCGGTAACTTCATCTTTAGAAAGCCAGAGATCGTTATACCAGTTATGCAAAGCAAAGAACCCGTCCTGGGTAAGCACGTTCAGTTCTGTATTGCCCTGTAGTCCAGCCTTTGAGAAGTTAGATGAGCCTACAATAGCTGTCCCACGATCAGAATTAAGAGTAGACGCAAACAGATAGCTCTTAGCATGGAAGTAATTGGCTTGACCAGTATAGACTTTTACTTCTATCCGGTCAGAATTGATCCACTCAGCAATCTTGCCCAGAAATTCCTTATCAGAAATATCTTGTGTATCGTGCTTGCTCTTAGATGCAATCAGTTCAGCATAATTACGGTAATTAGACCCATCCAAGATGTTAACGGTAGCTCCATTAGTTTCATTTCCCATTAGAATCCGAAAATGTCCATTTCTGCGATCCATGAAGTCTGCAAACTCATCTTTTAATAGCAGCAAGCCACTGATGTAGAAGTACCCTACGGCCACGTCTAAGGTCTTAAATTCTTCCTGTTTCAGCAAATATTTAAGGGCGTCAACCATTGAAACACGGCGGTTATCAATCACATGTTCTGAATACAATTTATGCTCAATTGATTGGTCAGCCATGCTGCACACCTTCCACCAGTTTATTGTAAACATTGAGAATCCGCTGTTCTTCCTCAGCCACTTCTTTCTTGTGGCTACGGCTCTTAAAAGTCTCCATGACGCTCATTACTTCGCTCCTTGTTAAGCCAAAATCAATCATGATTCGCGCATTGAGTTCGGCAATAAGCTCATTATGAGAATGGCCGTCATACTCCTGGCCTGGAACAGTTTGGTCCAAGTCCTTATAGTAGCCCTTGTTTTCTTGTAAAAGGGCCTTAGCAATTAGTGCAATTTCACCGGCATCTTGAATATCGGCCATCTGAGGAATTGGCAATTGCTTAAGGTAAATCTGGTTGATATTTATTGAGACTAATTGTCTTAGTACAAAGTCCATAACATATGAGTTAAGCATTGCCAGTATAAAGAGTTGCTCCTTGACTGGCATCTTTTCAGGATCCCGCTGTACCAGCAAACTATTAGTTGCTTCCGTGCCAGGCAAAAGCAGAGTTGCAATCAGAGTCCGCTTGTTAGTTGAGCTTGCAACTGTTCGAACGGCTATTCTGTAGTGTCGAATATCATTATTAAGTTTTTTCTCCGCATCTATTTTACTGATCTTATAGTCTAATTTGTCTGGCATAATTTGGAACTGGTTTATATATTTTCCCTCATACAGGGGGAGATCAGACGGGGATGCCACCTCTTTGTTAATAAACTTGTCAGCATCATTAGTCCTGTCAAAGTCACGTCCAAACTTTATTAGCCCTGAATCGCGTAGTGGTGCACAAGCCAGCCTAATTTTTGCAAATATATCTAAGAGTTCTTGATTGCGTGCCTCAACTAGGGCGTAACGTTCTGGCTCCATGTTTTTTAGAAAAGACTTGTTGTAATTCATTTTGACATCATCATGGTTTAGGCTACTTAAGTCGTGCTGGTAAAAGAAAACCTTAAATGTTTCACCACTAGCTTGCTTGTTTGTAAATGTTAAAACAGCAAATTTGTAGCTCCTATGTACCGACTCAAAAATACCTTTATTGTTCTCGAATGAAAGGAATTCTTTCAGCTTGTAATTATCAATTACCAAATGCCTCAATCCCGTTGAGCCGTTATCTGTCGCAAAATTATCTGGAACCAGAATACTGAATGATGCACTTGGCTTTGCTAATTGAGTAAATCTCTCAAGCGAAACCTTGTAGAGGTTAAGATCGGCAGAAGTCTTTCTGCCATTAACTCTCCAGGTTTGAAATTTGAAATTATCGGCTGATCTGAAATATTTTGAACCGGCTTTGATCCGCTCTTGCTCGCTTTGCCACTTAGCTTTCAGGTTAGGGAATCGTTGTTCCAAAGAAGCCTCAAGCTTCTTCTTAGCGTTTTTGTTGGGGAGTCCACGATACTTTGAATCATATTCTGAGAAGAATTCGTCAGAGTTTGGCTTCCAAGTTTCCCATGGTGGGTTACCGATAACTATATCCATTCCGCCATGTACATTTAAGCTGCCATCTTCGTTAAAGTAGACCTCTGGCAAGGCTAATTCAATGCAGCCAATTTTCAATGAGTCGGCGTAATTAGCTACGGGGCCAACTTCGGGGATGATTTTTTCGGTTAACTCATCACACAGTTTAACGAACTTATCGAAATTCGTAGTTTTTAGTTTTCTGAGCCGTGCTATTTCTGACTTATATTTGCTAAATATTTCTTTTCTCTTGTAGTACGGAGCAGCATCTATCAAAGCATTCTGGTGAATAAGAGTTCGGCCAATTAGTTGAGGAAGCTTAGTATTCTTTGGCTTGTGCTGCAAAGTAGAGAGCGTCAATGTCAAACTAGCAATAATCACCGCTTTATAGTCAATATCAACACCATAAATCATGTGTTTAAGCACATAGTCTTCCCACTGGTATTGACTATCTGTTGAATCGTTCAGGAAGTCATATTTATTTTTGATTTCTTCTGGATAGTCCAGACTATTAAGCAGCTGGAACTGATCGGCGAGCTTTAAGAAAGCACCACGTAAGAAAGAACCACCACCACAGGTGAAGTCGGCAATCTTCAAATCAAGTAAATGTTTGATTGCACGGTCAACTTCTTCAATGTTGCCCGTCCCTACCGCTTTACTAATTGTTTGGAATCTCCTCTGGAATTCAGGCGTAACCGTCTGGTTAACCATGTAGTTAACAAAACGTTGGTCAGTATAGTATGCCCCCTTATTCTTTTGTTCCACTTCATCGTCACCAAAGAAGACTTCTGGCTTGTTTTTCTCCTTGTTAAAGGTGATCTGGACGTTCTGGCTCATTGAGTCTTCGTACTGCTTTTCAATAGCCTCAGGCGGCATATCCTCAAAACGAAAGCTGTAGTTCCCGGCTTTTGTGTCAACATAAGGTTTTACCCAATCGACTTTATTCTGCTTAGCCAATTCATGGTCAATCTTAGTAGCTGCTTTGCCAATGCTACCGGCAAAAAGATCGCCACCATAAGCCAGGCGGAATTGGTCATTAGCTTTCTTGCTCAAATCAGCGATGTAGTCGTCTTGACCTTTTTTTACTTCAACCCGAGATGTGGCATTTAGTTCCTCGTCAGTAAAACCAAGGTTAAAAAGATCTAGCTGCTCAATTGGTGCCTTTTCTCGGTTGATCTTTTTAATTTTCTTTTCTTCGCCCATATTACGAGCAATAGTAACAGCACGTTCAATAGCTTCATCAAGTGTTCCGCCGCCTACGCCAAGCGCAATTCCACTCACATTAAATGAATCAGCACCATAGTACCCTTCCAGGAACCGTCGCATAAGCTGACGCAAGGAAATAGTGTCAACAACTGTTGAAAGCACTGACTTGTAAGACTCATTCTGAGCCAGTGAATTTATGTCTCGCTGTTTAATATAGAACTTAGCTTTATCATCAACCAGGTCATAAAGCTCATTTTTGAGATCAGAGGCTGTGATCCATTCAGAAAGCTTCTTCCGGTACATTGAAACCATAGTTAGGAACCCCGAGGACAGCTCTCTTCTAAATGCCGCGTCACTTACTTTAGCTTCTTGGCCATACCCAAACAGACTATTTTCAACAGTTACACTGTCATTTTTCAAGTAGCTGAAGTTACGAATATACAGGTCCTTATCAATAGTCTCCGGGTTTAAGTCTAACCGTGTGTCACGGTTCCCACCAGTTGCCTTAAAGAAAATCAACCGTTGCTTACCAACAAAACCAATCACTGGGATATTAGCTGACTCAACACTCAGCTTATGGTCTTTTATATCGATCACTTTTTCATACAATTTACGTACTTCAACAGTTGTTGACTTAGTTGTTAAGCTGTCGAGCGGTAAAACTACAATAGCAGCGGCACCCTGGCTATCTCCCTTATTAGTAAAGAAAATTCGAGTTTCTCCGTCCGGGTCAACAGGGTTCTTACCCAGCTTGTAGCCTAAATAATCAGCAAGTATTTTGATGGACTCTTGATCACCGTTCATAGCCTGTATTAAGGCTTGCTCCTTTGTCTGAGTCAATTTGTTTCCTCCTTTTGAAGTCCTTAATTGTTGCATTGATTCAACAACTATATATTACCATAATGGCGTAAAATATCAATAGCCGAAATAAAAGCACTCTCCCATATTCGTAGGAAGAGTGCTGCCTTTAATTAATTTTGCTTTGCAGATTAGTTGAAGGCCGAATGCCAATGCTTAAGGGAATAGCAAGCTTTGCTTAATTCAACAAATTAAGTCAAACGTCTCGCCTATCTTACCAAGGTTGTACCACACCTTTTTTGCAGTTAACGCCTATATTATACCATATAGTGTTTTAGCCCATGCATAATCAAAGTTTTTGCCTTTCTATGTTGACAAAATCTCATTGCATGGTATTATATAGTTGTTGGTTAATTAAGGCTGACAGGAATCAGCTAAGACTAACCACAGTCCTTAATTCGATATTTGTGAACAGTGCGTAGTTATTAGCTGCTAACTGTATTTGATCATTCGGAAGGTCAATTATCTCCTTATGAAGGCCCATCTTAGTCCTGTCAACTAAAATGGGCCTTCTTTCAGTTAGCAATCCTACAAAGCAAAAGAGCTGCTTGTCTATTTGCAAGCAGCTCTTTTTTCAATCGTCAGACTCCCATTCTAGCAAAATGCCTCGCTGGTTTTGAGGAAGTTCTTCGATAATGTAGTCTTCAGTCGGCGCATTGCCATAAGTCTCGTCACTTTGTCGCATGTACACCAGTAGGTCAGCCTCTTCTTTTGACTTGGCGCAGACGATGAATTGTTCGCCGCCAGCCTTGACACTATAAAGTTTTAACTGATCGTCGTGAAATAGATCCAATTGTTTATGCATTGCCACCAGCTTGGATTTCTTCTTTCAAAGTCTGCCGGCGTTCCTTAACAATACCAAGTAATTCATTGAGCCCATCAAGTTCAGCGTAGTCTTCCATGTACTTGTTGAAGTTGTACTTTGCAGTTGTACGCCGCACTTCGTTTGGATGGGCCTTCCGGTATTCCCGAGATGCAATTGCTGAACGTGATAAACGTGCTTTCCGTGTTGCCATAACTAAGATCCCCCCTTACTCCAAATTAAGCTTCTTGTTGCTTAAGCTCTTTAATCTTGTTTTCAATTCTAGTTTGGCATTCAGCTAGTTCATCGGCTGTCGCAAACTTACGCAAGAAGCTCCGAGCATAAGAACGGGTCCGGTAAAGGGCAAATTTAGCCGGATCCTTCTTGTTACTACGCTTACGGTAACGAGTCTGCGCTTCACGCAACTTACGGATGCTGCGGGCCTTACTTGAATGCTTTACCCGCTTTTCTACTGGCGCACTAATGGCACGTTCGATTGGCCAATCCCGCTTCAAACGCGTATCAAGTGTGGACTTGGCAATTGTGATGCCGTATTTTTCTTTGGCTAATTCAACTAATTCTGCTTTGGTATATTCTTTACCTTCGTATTCATACTTTGGAAGTTCCATGTGAGGGTTCCCCTTTCTCTTAGAGATTAAGATGTTCTTCAGCGTTATTTAGCCAGTCGCTGTATGGTTGGAAGTACCATTCTTTGCTCAGATTACTCAAATAATGTTCAGCATCATCAGGGTTGTTGCTGATGTTATTTAAGGCATCATTGTATCCATTAACCCGAGCCTGCATGATTTGAGTCTTTGCATTAGCCTGTAAAGCTTGATTCTGAGCTCTTAACTGGTTGATTTGGTCTTGCAAAGCTGCCTTGTCCTGATTGTCCTGATACTGTTCAACCGTGTTTTGAAGATCTTCCAGTTGATTCTTCATAGCCTGATTTTGATCGTTCAGTTTATTAATGCTGCTTGAATTTCGAGCAATTTGGCTGCTCTGTGAGCTTTCAATCCGGGCCTGCTTATGGCTCCTCTGGCATGATCTTAAGCCAAAAATAACAATCAGTACCACCAGAATAGCTAGTAGAATCATCAGCCACTTCTTGCTATGTTTAGGCTTGGCGGCCTTAACTGGTGCTACTGCTGAAGTTGATGGTGACCGGTGTGGTGGAGTCGTAGCCTGAGCAGGCTTTTGCTCACGCATTGGGCGAATATTAAGCTGAACGACCTTCTCTGCTGTGTTTCCATTAGCGTCAAGCACGTTAAGTTGAACAGCATACTGGCCTTCTTTATCAATATTCACATTAGTTAAATTGAAATTTAGCTTGTTGGTTAGGTCAATTAAGTTCTCACCAACCGTTTCCGTGACACTGATCCCATAATCTTTGATTAATTGGTCAGTATTCACAGACTGGTGAAGTGGCCAATCAACAATATCACGTTGAACGTGGATGTTAATATCTGGCATATGTTGGCCTGCTTTCTAGTAATAATAGTTCATTGTCTATACAGCTATATAATACCATAACAATGAGCAATGCAAAACCTGTTTTCACGGATTTGAAGTAATAATGGCAAAATAAAAAGCACTATTTTGGCTGAAATAGTGCTTTTTGCGCTTATTGTTTGCTACGTACCCAGATCGATAGCAAGAGTGGGAACACCGCAATGATTGAAATTAGTAAGCTCAGCCAAGCGTTAGCTCGTGGCTTCTTGAACAAGGCAATTATCGACATGATGAATGACGCACCTAGAAGAAAGTAACCGAAGCCCGGAATCGTATCTAGGAAAAGTGCAAAGCCGGATATTAGTAGTGCTAGCGTTGCTAGCTTATTTCCGTCGGCACTGCTTAGGACCGGCTCATAATCAGGCCCGTCCTTTTGCCGCTGTCTTTGTCGAGGTTCCTGCCGCCTTTTGCTTTTTTCTTTTCGTGCCATAATTTAATCGTCTTCTTTCTTTTCTTGATAGTCATCAGTAGACAATAACTGGTTCGTTTTGGTAGGTGTTGTCCCAGACTTGTTTAATCTCACTTGGTTTGATATTAACACAGCCGTGAGAGCCGCCTTCCTTGTAGGCATCTTTGTTCCAGTTGGTTCGCCAGCTGGCATCGTGTAACCCGCAACCAGTTTGTGTGAACGGCATCCAGTATTGAACCTTAGAGGCATACTTGGTGCCATCGTTGTTCTTCCCCCGCAGGATACTTGGCGATTGCTTGTACATGATGTACCAGACACCCTTAGGAGTAGCATCGTCAGCTTTTGGATCCGCGGTGCCAGTGACCACATCGTCCAGAACTACAACCGGCTGATCGTCCTTGTAAACCCATAGCTTTTGCTGGTCAATTGAAACAACCACAAAGTCTTTGCCGAGCCCGTGGTTATCTTTAACCCCATAGCCAGTGCCTTTGGTAGTGTATCCAACACCCCGGATATAGTTGGAGCCGTCCACGAAGCCTGTATTATGAATAAATGCTTGCTTAATAGCATTCTCTGTAGCTTCCTGGTCAATCTCCCAACCATAACTCTGGTTCTTAACCTTAACCGGTTTCCCATCTGGATCAGTAATCTGATATTGCTTGTTGAGGGTTTCTTCCTTATCGCTGATCTTATCAAATTCCTGGTTAAAGCCCTCATCTTCGTCAAAGTGGTACTGCCCATCGGCATAATGCATCACGTCAAACATATCAGTGGCTTTGAGCTTATAGTCATGGCCATTGATGCGATATGTTACGGTCTCACGATTAAGCTTATCCAGTTTCTTACGGTCCCGTGAAAGATTCCGTGGGGCAAAATTCCACGTCTTATCACTGCCAAAGGCTTCATATTGTTGAGCGTGGTACCGGCGAATATCCTTCATGGTTATGAACTCACTACTGTTCTTATAGTGACTCTCATGAATTTCCCCGTCTCGAAGTACCATCCAGTTGTTCCCTAAGGCATTAACGGTATTGTAGGCTTTACGTTCACTCATTTTGCCTACGTTAACCCCATTGATACTCACGTTAGTATTGAAATGTGTCTTGTAAAAATGATAGGTCCCTACTAAATACGCTATCCCGGCAACTGAAATACCGAAACAGATAATAGCTAAAACTGTACGCAAATAATGATGTCGTCTCATGCTTTCTTTCCTTCTGTGCGGTCAAACAACTCCTGCTGCTCTGGCAACGTGTACCAGTAATACTTCCAGCGGTCGTCGATCCAGTGGGCTTTATCAATCAATTTGTCGGTGTGAGTATCATAAATCAGATACTTCCAGTTCAAGCCTCTTGAGCTTCCGTAGATGCTAGTGATCCAGGTAATGGTGCGGTGTTCGTTAATCTTTAGCATTCGATCTTCGAACTGCTGCATTGGGTTCCGATTCAGCCAACTATCATAGTCGATCATCACTCCTGGGTTATTGTCAACGCCAATCGCGGTGAACGGAATTAAATGGGTCCGGTCAACGTTATTTTGATCAAAGCTGCCTGCAATGTACTCGCTTTCGTACTCTACATCCGTGTCGGCCACAATAAATGGCTTAAGCTTCCGTCGGTTGTTTCCCGTAAAGGAAGTCCCCTTCAAGTTGGGCATTACATCGCTCTGCAAGTCCAAGGTGTTAAGTACCCAAGCTTTCTGAAACTTGGTTGGCGTGTCAATACCCTTGTGGATCAATTCATAAAAGCGACGACTGTAGTTGTAGCCGCTCCCCTTTTTTAGAACAATTGCTGCCACATGAAGCTCTGGTGTATGCTGCCAGATTACACTGTTGCACGGAACCTTGCTTAACGTCTCTTTAACCGTCCGGACATCTTTGATCAAGAATGATTGTACTTCGTAAAGCGTCGTACCGCCGTTCTTACGCAGCTTAAGCATCTTCTTAAACCGTCGTAACGCGTAATTGAAAGGTTCGTCCACGTCAATCGCCTAGCTTAAAATGTGCTGTCCAGGGTAGCTTCCAGTAGCATGTTGTCGTCGAACTCTACTGACTTCCACTGGTCGTCCTCAAAGTAAAAATATCCAATAATTTCTAGCTGGCGAAGCATGGCCGCGGTCATTTTGTCTTGACGCAAGTAGGACAGTTTAGGGCTAAGCGGAATAAGTTGCGGATGCCGCGGTACGTGGTATGGCTTAACAAAGTGTTCTGGTTCCGAGACTGGTTGCTCATTGCCTGGGGCAGCTTCATCAGGAGCTTTGCGTAAAGCCATTTCTTCACCGTTCACTTTAGTAATAGCGTACTCGTCAGTAACGTCTTGGCCTTCATCATAAAGACGTGGGTCTTTTAAGTTGGCATTGTCCTCGTTTCCTGCTGTAGGTGCACTATCAATGCTATTAGTTGAGCCACTCATTGAGGAACTAGTGGTTTCAGCATTATCGCTGTCTTCATCTGAACGTCTCTTCAATAAGACTGCTGGTTGATAAGTGTGCTTGGGTTCCATGCTCTCATCAAGGTGCTTACTGATATGGCTGCTGGCCTCACTATGCTTGTTTTGACGAGTTGAGTGTTTAATTGCTACTGGGTGTCCAGAAACTACTCGTCTAGCTCCACTAGTGGCTTGTCTGCTTGCTTCATCATTTTCCTGGCCGTCTTGCTCTCCAGTATTACTTTCGGTTTGCTGGCTCCCAGCCCTCACATTTAAGCCGGTAGAGCTAGAACTGGTGGTATTTTCACTGGATCCAGAAAGAACGTTGCTCTTCTTTGCTGCTTCAGCCGCTATCCGAGCGCCAATATCATCACCATAATCAGCCGTAGCGCCACTAGTTGCTGAGTCATTATTCTTTTCTGAAGTCTTGGAAGACTCAGCAGAAGCATTCGCCTTTGTATCACTGTTTTCTGAACGCCCAGTGCTGTTCTCTGGACGTTCAGCTGAGCCGTTGTGTTCCTCATCGTCTTCGGCTTTATCACCGTCTGCGGTCTCCTCAGAGCTATTAGTGCTGTCTTGGCTGCCGGCATTATCATTTGTCCTACTATTGGACCCATCATTAGCTTCTGCTGGGTTCTCTAACGTGTAGTCAACGGTAAAGGTTTCCGGTTGAGTATCTGGAGTAACATCCTTAGATACAATAATGTTGGTGTCCGGCTTGTACCCAGGGACTTCATCAGACGGGTCATATTCAGGCCAGTAAGGTTCATCACTGTGCCAGTCAGTAAAATGCTTACTGCCGTCGTCGTCAATGACTTGTTCACGAGTAAAGCGAACTGTTTGAGTAATGTCAGGGACTGCTGGCCCATCGTAGTCTTCAGGCATCTTATTATGGATCGTCCGGCGGATCACACGAATAAGGTCAAGCGATCGGCCGGCTGGGTCGGTATAACGGATAATTGCGCGCATAATTCCGTTCTTCCTTTCTAATTAGATTTGTACAACCCCTATTATACAAGCGTCCGGCTGTAATTAGAATAATGTCGGTCATCTGAGGCGCCCAGTTTTTGCCCGTAAATGTAAATATAATAAAGTTAAATTAAGCTAGATTTATTATATTTACATTACATAGTCCAGGGCCTACACTGAACTTGTTAAGGACCTGTTGAGCATAGCCAGGCCACATGTTCAATAATGGGTGGGCCTCGTTTGGTTTTCTTGTTTGATAAGCCGATTAATAATTGCAAGGAGGCTTCAAAAAGTGAAGCTGGTAGAAACTTTAGAACACTTTGACCCCCGTCAACTACCCGGCACTAAAGTACCGGGCTTGTAGTTCACGAGCCTTACGGCTCA
>CAMFOZ010000038.1 GCA_945971245.1 uncultured Lactobacillus sp. | reverse complement strand
GGTCAGTATTATTTATTTGAGTCCAGTGGCTAACTTATTCTTGAAATTTAGGATAGAAATTTTGTTCATTTATTGCATAAAAAAAGATATAATATAATCAACGTTAGAAAGCGCTTTAATCAAGGAGGACACGACAATATGAAAAACTCAAATTTAGTTAAAATTGGCCATTCCGATGTATTAGCAACCCCACTCGGCCTTGGAACCAACGCCGTGGGTGGTTATAACCTGTTCCCCAACCTTAAGGACAGCGATGGGCGCGAACTTGTTCGGGCCGCTCTGGACAACGGGATCAACCTGCTTGATACTGCCTACGTCTATGGACTAGGTCATTCCGAAGAGCTGGTTGGTGAAGTGATGAAGGAATATGATCGTGACAAGATCGTATTGGCAACCAAGGGTGCTCAAGACTTCTCCAGTGGTGAGCAGGTTATTGATAACCGACCAGAATTCTTGACGGAGCAGGTCAACAAGAGTCTGGAACGTCTAGGAACTGATTACATCGATATTTTCTACATCCACTTCCCAGACCACGATACCCCGAAGGCTGAGGCCGTTGGTGCCTTACAGAAGCTGAAGGAGGCCGGCAAGATCCGGGCAATCGGGATTTCTAACTTCAGCCTGGATCAAATCAAGGAAGCCAACGCGGATGGTTACGTTGACGTTGTAGAGGATGAGTTCAGTCTCCTGCACCAGGACCACCTAACTGAAGGAATGCTGGATTACCTGCACGACCACCAAATCAGCTTTGTCCCTTACTTCCCACTGGCCTCGGGACTGCTGACGGGGAAGTACGACCACAAGATTGACTTCCCAGCTGACGATATTCGTAGTCAAATTGCCGACTTTGCCGAGCCACGCTTCAGTAAGGTCCTCAAGGCAGTTGATGTTGTTCGGCCAATCGCCAAGGCTCATCAGGCAACCGTCGCGCAGACTGTTCTGGCATGGTACATGCAAAATCCGCTGATTTCCGTTGTCATTCCAGGTGCCAAGCATGCTGAGCAGGTCAAAGCTAACGCTAAGGCCTTGGATATTACCTTGACTGATGCAGAGTACCAAACGATTGAGCAAGCCTTCGATGGTTTCAAGAACACAACCAGTGGCAAGTCACTGGCTGATCCAGAATAAGATTTCCCGGGAAATCAAAAGATGGAGGTTGCACTTTTAGCGACCAGCCTCCATTTTCTGGCTTTAAAACTAAAAAACGGAGACAACTTAATGTCTCCGCACTTCCGCATGGAAAGGATCGGTCGCTGTTAATTGTATCAAGATCCGTTATTGTGTCTATCTGCAGTTCTTTCGCCTTTTGTGAAGAACCCTTATAGCTTATTATCATTTAGGTTGTAGATATGGCCACTAATTTTTAGCTAACATACTTTTCAAGGAAACTAATGTGTTTCGTCTGGAGTGGGGTGTTGTTAATTATCATGTAAAGTCATTTTAATTAACTAGCTTCAAAGTAGTTTATTATGAGAAGATGTTCGTATCAAAGGGCCGATCTCTTTCCACACCCTTAGTATAGTAGATCAATATCAAAAGTTCAATTAAGCCGCGCCATCATGGGATTGGTCGCGGTTTCATAAGTTAGACAATTCCAGATTTTTTTGCCGTTTGCACCACCATTTTTGAACTCTTTTTGGGCAATTTGAACGCTTTATTTGGCAAAAATTTAATCTTTCTTTTTTGTCAAGAAACCGTAGCTAACAGCCAACAGGGCAAAAATAGCCACCGTAATAATCAGCGGTAGACGAGTACTGTCGATAAACAACAGGATCACCAGCACGGCACAGAAGAAGACGATTGTCAGCCAGCTGGTCAACGGGAAGCCAGGCATCTTAAAGAAGGAAACACCTTCAGGGTGCTGTTGGCGGTATTTGATGTGGGCCCAAAGAATAATCAGCCAGGTAAAGATAAAGGTAATTGTCGAGATACTGGCGATCATATCAAAGACGCCCGCCGGCATGATGTAGTTCAAGATTACCGTAATGAAGAGGATCAGTGAGGAGAAGGTCAAAGCGTTGTTTGGCACGGCCTTGGCGCTCAATTCACCGAGCCGCCGTGGGGCATTACCACCCCGTGCCAGCGAGTACAGGGACCGGCTGGTACTGAAGATGGCACTGTTGGTAGCCGACATTGCCGCCGTCAGAACCACGAAGTTTAGAATGGCGGCAGCTCCAGGAACCCCAATGGCCGCAAAGACCTGAACGAAAGGACTGGAGCTGGTCTTAATTTGGTACCACGGGTAAATGGCCATCATCGCAATCATTGACCCAATGTAGAAGAGCCCGATCCGGACCGGCAGCGTGTTGATGGCCTTCGGAATATCCTTCTTCGGATTCTTAGTCTCCCCGGCGGTCAGCCCGACCATCTCAATGCCGACAAAGGCGAAGACAACCATCTGGAAGGACATCAGAAAGCCCAGCGGTCCGGTGGGGAAGAAGCCCCCGTGACTGACCAGATTAGTCAGGGTAACTGGTCGGCCGGCCACAGAACTGTGGAAGACAAGCATGATCACTCCGACTGCGATCAGGGCCAGGATGGCGATCACCTTAATCATTGAGAACCAACTCTCTAGTTCACCAAACAGGCCAACGTTGACCATATTGACCAGCATCAGCAGAATCACAATGACCAGCGGGCCAACCCACTGTGGTAAGCTTGGGAACCAGTAACGGAGGTAGATCCCCGTGGCTGTCAGGTCGGCCATCGCCAGGGTCAACCAGCAGGCCCAGTACATCCACCCGGCCACGAATTCCATCCGGTCACCCAAGTACTCCTTCACAGAATCGATAAAGGAATGCTTAGTGGTGTCGGCTAAAATCAGCTCACCGAGGGCCCGCATCATGAAGAAGCAGAAAATCCCTACTATTAAGTATGAGAGAATAATTGATGGGCCGGCTTTATGAATCGCAGACCCAGAACCGAGGAATAGTCCGGTTCCAATCGCCCCACCGATGGCAATCATGGTGACGTGGCGACTCTTCAGTGAGCGCTTCAGTTTCTGTTGCTGTTGTTCGTCCATAAATTTCCCTCCTTGGATATATAAATTAAGCATGACAAGAAAAACGTCCCTGATACGGCCTTCGTACCAGGGACGTTTTTTCAACGCGGTTCCACCCATCTTCATAGTTCCATCGGAAACTACCTCTGAGTCGATAGAGGAACCACCCTATTTCATCGATCATGCCATATGGCTGGACCTGACTCTCAGCACTTGTCAGGTTCTCTGGCGACCAGCCTTAGAAGTTATTGACCATTATACCGATCTCAGCATAAATGTCAAACGATAAGCTTTAAATAGTAATAATGATTCGGTTACCCTTGTAAGCCACGGGCAATCACAGCCTAGACGTTCAGCACCTTGTCCAGGAAGTTCTTGGTATCTGGGTGCTGTGGGTGGTCGAAGATCTCTTCCGGTGTCCCCTGTTCACGGATGTTACCATCATGGAAGAAGACAACCCGATCGGCCACCTGCTTGGCAAAGCCCATCTCGTGGGTGACCACAATCATAGTCATTCCCTGCTTGGCCAGCTGCTTCATAACCTCCAGGACATCACCGACCATCTCGGGGTCAAGGGCACTCGTCGGTTCATCGAAAAGCATTATATCCGGCTTCATCGCCAGGGCCCGGGCAATTGCGACCCGTTGTTTCTGCCCCCCTGAGAGCGTCTGCGGATTGACGTTTGCCTTTTCTTTCAGGCCAACCAGGTCCAGGTAGTGGAGGGCCTCTTCTTCGGCCGCCGCCTTGCTTGCCTTCCCCAGCTGGACTGGTGCCAGGGTGATGTTATCCAATACGGACATGTTCGGGAAAAGATTAAAGTGTTGGAACACCATCCCGATGTTTTCCCGAACCTTGTTGATGTTAACTTTAGGGTCGGCAATGTCGTAACCGTCGACATAGACATGCCCGCCATTTGGTACTTCCAACCGGTTTAGGCAACGCAGGAAGGTACTCTTCCCGGAACCAGATGGACCGATCATGCAGACCACCTCGCTAGGGGCCACGTTCAGGTTGATCCCCTGGAGGACCTCATTAGTTCCGTAGCTCTTGTGCAGGTCTTTAACTTGTACTTTGTATCGTTTATCCATATTAAGCCATCCTCTTTTGAATGTAGTTTGATAACCAAGTCAGCAGGGTGATGATGATGATGTAGATGGTCCCAATGATCAACCACATCTTGAACCCTTCCATGTTCTGCGAAATGATGACGGTCCCGGTTTCGGTCAGTTCCATGACCCCAATTGCGGATAGAATCGAAGTATCCTTCAGGGTCATAATGAACTGGTTGACCAGTGATGGCACCATGATCTTCAGGCCTTGTGGTGCAATGACCTTAGTCAGAGCCTTGTGGTAAGGCAGACCCAGACTCCGGGCTGCTTCCCATTGTCCAGGATCGACGGCCTCGAAGCCACCCTTGACGATCGCACCGATGTAGGCCCCTTCGTCCAGCATCAGGGTGATAACCCCGGCCACGAACAATGGTACCTTGTGACCAATGACGTTCGGCACGCCCATGTAAATGAAGAAGGCCAAGACGATCATTGGCAGCCCCCGGAAGATGTAGATGATCACACTGGAAACTGCTTGAGCAAACTTGTTCTGCATGATCCCAAGGACCCCGAGAATCAGCCCGAAGATCATGGCACAGATGATCCCGACAATCGTCAGTTCAACGGTCATCAAGAGGCCCCGCAGCAGCGCTTCCCGGTTGGCACGCAACAGACCGAGGATTGTCCGATCAGCCGTAGCGCTCTTTGCGGTCTTGTTACCTTTGGTGTACTTATCGATGATCTTCTGCATCCGACCGGTCTTCTTCAGCCATCTGATCCCGGCGTTAACTTTCTTTTGCATTTCCAGGTTCTTACCCTTCTGGAAACCGATGGCCACCGGTTGGGCATCGATTGGCTTCTTTGTCACGATCTTCAGCGGTACTCCGGTCTTGATCCCGTATTCGAGGACCGGCCCATCATCAAAGGTGGCGGCGGTGTTACCGATCTTGACGTCGTTCCACATCGTGTTAGAGGAGTCAAAGTACTTGATCTTGTAGCCGTACTTCTTCTGGTTCTTCTTCAGGAAAAGTGCGGCACTGGTTCCGGACTTGGCCGAAACGGTCTTGCCCTTCAACTGTTTCAGGGACTTAATATTGCTATCCTTGGCCACTGCCATCTCGACCCCATCGGTGTAGTAAGGAACGGAGAAGTCGAACTTCTGCTTCCGTTCGTCGGTGACACTCATCCCGGCCATCACGGCATCCACCTGGCCACCTTCCAAGGCTTGGAGATCACCGTTGAAGCTCATCGGTTTGAGCTTGTATTTAAAGTGCTCATGCTTGGCAATCTCCCGGAGCATTTCAATTTCAATCCCCGGGTTCTTACCGGAATAACCACCCTTACTGTCCTGAATTTCAAACGGCTCAAAGGTGTTATTCGTCGCAATCGTGTACGTCGGTTCGGCAGCGGAGGCAGACTGCGGTTCAACCAGCAACCACCCAACTGCAATTGCAAGAACCGCTAGCCAGCTGGCAAATATCTTTTTCCAACTTATTCTCCGCATCGTAACCGACTCCTTTTTAATCAAATTTTAACGTTGCTAATACCTTATCATCCCGACAAAAATAATTGAATACTTTTAAGTCAACCGTGTGTTTATCCAAGATGATAGCGGTTAATTCAGATGAATAAAAAGGAGAGATCGTCATTAAGCTTAATTAAATTAACCGACAATAATTAGCATTATCTTTCTTATAAGAAAATTCTCATTTTTATTCTAGACCTGAAATAAATTAACTTGAAGCTGCCAGCATCACCACTTCAAAAATAAAAAAGTGGCTGGGGGAAACTCCTAGCCTAAAACACACTTAACCAGTCAACTCGTTACCTATAAATTTAATTGTTAGATTAGAGCTTTCTAATTTAATTGTCAACGATAAAGTGATTTAGCTTTTAAAATCAAACTAGTTATAGTAATAATCCGTTAAAATAAAGCTCATAGAGGTTAATAAATAAAGAAAAATAAAAATAGTTTGACAATTACTTAGCAACGAGTTAGATTAAAATACAATTAAATCAAAATTAAAACACGTTGACGAGACGAGTAGTTAATGGCGTGGTTACAGAGAGTCCTTGGCTGATGGAAAAGGATACCCTACCATTAATGAAAATCACTCTGAGTGCTGAGGTGAAATTAAGTAATCTGCAGTGGGAGTAGCCCATTATCGCTACGGTGTTTAGTAAATAAGACTGAACATCTAGAGGCTAGTAGTGTGAACTATTAGCGAATTAGGGTGGTACCACGCAGCTGCGTCCTTAGATTGAGTAATCAATCTGGGGACGTTTTTTATTTTCACCGTTTTGTCATAAGTTGAGAAAGGAAGTTAGGATTATGAAGTTTACAGTAGTTGGTGCAGGTGCCATGGGACTCCGTTTCGGGGTATTGTTGCAAGAAGCTGGGAATGAAGTCGACTTTGTAGAAGACTGGCAACCTCATTATGAGCAGATGAAGAAGCAGGGTGGCGTTTACGTTACGCGGGAACACCAAAATAAGCACCTGGTGCCGGTCAACGTTTACACGCCCGAAGAATACACGGCGACTGACGCGGACTTTGTCTTCTTTGAATTAAAGCAGATGCAACTAGACGAGATGTTGCAACGGTGCAAGCACTTCTTTAAGGATCAATACGCCCTGACGGCGATGAACGGGATGGGCCATGTGGAGAAGCTTCTCCAGTACTTCCCTAAGGAAAAATTAGTTGCCGGGACCGCCCTTGTGGCAACGATCTTGACGAGACCCGGTGAGGTCGAATTCGTTGGTAAACCAGGAATGGGAACGACTAACTGGGCAAACTATACGGAAAAGCCGGACGAAAAGACCAAGCAACTGATGGCAGAGCTGAAAAAGGCCAACTTCAATCCATCCCTGAAAGATAACTTCATGGGGACATTGATGGCCAAGGTGGTTTTTAACTCCGTCGTTAATACTCTTTGTACAATGTTTGAAATCACGATGGGTGAATATGCTTCGTTCGAGAAAGCGGACGAGTTATCTCGGCAACTAATCGATGAGGCATATGACGTCTGTGAGCGGGCCGGGGTTCAACTTGTTAATAGCCGGGCGGAAGAACTGGAAAGCGTTAATTACGTTTCTAAAGTTGGAAATCCTCACCACTATCCATCAATGTACCAGGATATGAGTCATAACCGGCCAGTCGAAGTCGACTACATCAACGGTTACTTTGTCAAGCTAGGTCGCAAGTACCATTACGAGGCTAAGACGCATAACTTTGTCACCAACTTGGTTCACCTGGCAGAAAAGACTCGCGAACATTAAAAAAAGAGGCCGGAGAAATTTAATTCTTCGGTCTCTTTTAGTAATTACCGTAATTACTTGTTCAGCTTGTTGCGGAATGGCACCGCGTTTTCCTTGGTGATCTTGGTTACCCCATGCATGTAAGGAACCAGCACTTCTGGGATCGTAACGGAACCATCGGCGTTTTGGTAGTTTTCCAAAATAGCGGCAACCGTCCGGCCAACAGCCAGGCCAGAACCGTTTAGGGTGTGAACGTAATGCAGCTTACCGTCGGCGTCACGGTATTGAGTGTGCATCCGCCGTGCTTGGAAGTCCAGGCAGTTGGAGCAGGATGATACTTCCCGGTACTTGTTCTGGGCAGGCATCCAAAGTTCAATATCGTGGGTTTCAGAAGCTGTGAAGCTCATGTCGCTAGTCGTCAGGGTGATGACGTGGTATGGAATGCCGAGCTTCTTCAGAATGTTTTCGGCGTTACCCGTCATCTTCTCCAATTCATCCCATGAGTCCTCTGGCTTGGTGTACTTAACCATCTCAACCTTGTTGAACTGGTGCATCCGAATCAGACCACGGGTATCCCGACCAGCGGCCCCGGCTTCGGAACGGAAGCATGGCGTGAGGGCTGTAACGTAAACTGGCAGTTCCTTTTCCGGAATAACTTCGCCCCGGTAGTAGTTGGTCAATGGTACTTCGGCCGTTGGGATTAATGTCATGTCTTCGCCGTTTACCTGGTAAACCCCTTCCTTAAACTTCGGGAACTGACCAGTGCCGTACATTGAATCAGCGTTGACGATGTAAGGCGGCAATACTTCGGTGTAGCCGTCCTTCATGTGTTCATCCAGCATGAAGTTGTAGACGGCCCGTTCCAGCTGGGCACCCAGACCCAGGTAGTAAACAAACCGTGCACCGGAAACCTTGCGTGCCCGGTCGAAGTCCAGGATTCCCAGGTTCTCACCAACGTCCCAGTGGTGCTTTGGTTCGAAGTCAAAGTCACGGATCTTGCCGACCTTCCGCAGTTCAACCGAACCCTCTTCAGTCAGACTGACCGGTACCCCATCGTGTGGGATGTTTGGCAGGTGGCCCATCTTGTCATGGAGTTCCTTGTCGTTTGCTTCGACTTCTTGGTCTAACTCCTTGATCTTATCACCAAGTTCCCGGGTCTGCTTGATCGCTTCATCGGCTGATTCACCGTTCCGCTTGGCCTCACCGATCTTCTTGGAAGCAGCGTTCCGCTGGGCCTTCATGGTTTCGGTTTGTTGCAACAGATCACGCCGCTTTTGGTCAAGGGCCAATACTTCATCGATTTCTTCGGCCTTGACACCACGGGTTGCTAGCTTTTGCTTGAAGAATTCTGGGTCTTTACGAATCTTCTTAATATCTAACATGTCATTACCTCCAATAAAAAGAGCCACTCCGTCCTAAATTTTGGGACGAAATGGCTCTTAGTTCCGCGGTACCACCCAAGTTTGGTATTTCTACCACCCTCGTGATGGATAACGGTCATCGGCCGTGCGGCATTACCCGCCCACGTCATTTTCTGCACCGGAGTTTCGACCGGCCGCTCACACCACCTGCGGCTTCTCTGTGTGGTCTACTTGAAATGCATCCGTGTTTCTTATTGCTATTATCATATTACATCTGGTCACTTTTGGCAACTGCTAACCGCAACCGATTATGTTAGAATAAAGCTAACAAAAAGTAAGGGAGTTCTTATCATGATTCATAACTCAACAATTGATCATCAGCTTAATCACCGCTCCATCCGGGCCTTCAAGCCCCAACCACTCTCCAAGGAACAGCTGACAACCCTGTACGAGGCTGCCCGCCACACCTCCACCAGTATGTTCATGCAGCAATTCAGTATCCTGCACCTTACCGATGAGAAGAAGCGGGCCGCAGTTCGGCAGCTGGGGAACCAGCCCTACATTGGCCAAAATGGCGATCTGCTGATCTTTTTAGTGGACCTCTACCGGAACCAAAAGATCCGTCAGGCAGCGGGTAAGGACGATGGTCGTTTGCACACCACCGATATCTTCCAGCAGGCCGTTGAGGATACCGTCCTGGCCGTCCAGAATACCCTGGTCGCGGCCGAGAGCATGGGCCTGGGCGGCGTAATCCTCGGCTCCATCAAGAATGACCCCATGGAGCTGATCCGGGTCCTTGACCTGCCGAAGATGACCTTCCCTTTGCTGGGTTTACAGGTCGGTATCCCAGATCAAGATCCACAGCTGAAGCCACGCCTACCTCTAGACACCCTGGTAATGGAAAATGATTACCACCGTGACTTCTCCGCCGACGACCTCAAGGACTACGATCAGGAGGTCACCCAGTACTATGACCTGCGGGACGCCAACCGCCGGATCGATTCCTTTACCAAACAGATTGCCGGTGCCAAGCTTGACAACCACGAAACCACGCGGGATAAACTGAGCGCCGCCCTACAATACCAAGGGCTGGCCCTCGACTGTCAATCTCCTTTTTACATTCTTAATATATACCAACGTTTTCAACCGACTCATCATTATGGATAAAGACGGCCCCGCGGTTGCCCGGCCGGTCCAACCATCCGGGAATCGGCTGGCCATTGAAGAAGAGCCGCTTGGCTTCGATCTCACCCATCACCGATTGGTCGGTAAAGACAGTCACGCTACTCAGGTCGGTATCGAGCGGGTAACCCGTCCGGGGGTCGATCAGGTGGTGATAACGGTGACCATCTTTAATTAGGAACCGTTCGTAGATCCCTGACGTCACTGCAGAGCAGGCCGCCTGACGAACAACCTCCATGTTTTCACCACGGTGGAGCTGGGGATCTTGCACCCCAATCACCCACTGACCATCACTGCGGCGAGGTGATGGACCAACGAAGAGCAGGTTCCCGCCGAGATTGATAATCCCGGCAGATACACCCTGCTGGACCCAGAAATCCTTGATCCGGTCGGCAATGTAGCCCTTGGCGATGCCGCCAAGGTCCAGCTCCATTCCGGCCTGCTCAAGATAGACCGTGCGAGCCCGATCATCGAGTTTTACCTGCCAGGGGTCAATCAGTTTCAGATGTTCCTGAATATCGGCGTCGTCCGGAACGTTAGCGCCCTTAAAGCCGATCTTCCACAGCTTAACCAGGGGACCGATCAGGGCGTTGAAGCCAAAGTCCTCCCGACTATACTTGACGGCCATCTTGACCAATTCATAGCTGGTTGGCGATATCACCACTGGCTTAATCCCCGCCGCATGGTTGACGTCCATCAGTTCTGACTGATCACGATTGACCGTCAGCCGGTCCTCGTACCCGTCGATCAGGTCCATCGAGGGTTGAAGGACCGCGGCAGATGAATCCCCGTAGACCGTCAGCACAATCCGCGTCCCCAAGGCGTGATGAGTCAGCGTATGCTTTTGGTCAATCAGTTGCTCATCCATAATGACTATTCTTCTTCGGAAGCACCAGTGGTTGCGTCAGCAGCCTCATCGTCAGCATCGACACTACCAGACTCGGAAGCGCCAGTGTCAGCGTCGGTTTCTTCAATTCCAGCTGGTTCGCTGACTTCTGCAGTCGTTTCCTTGCTGTCATCACTGGATTCGGAAGCACCGGTTGAAGCATCGGCCGTTTCATTGTCTTCAGCTTCGGCAGCATCCTCGTGCTTGGAAGCACCAGTTGAAGCGTCAGCACCCTTGTCCCAGGCACCCTTTTCAAAGAGGCTCAGGATGTACTCAACGTTCCCAGTGAATTCGATCGTTCCCAGGTAGTGACCATCAACGTCCCGCAGTGCGTAGTATTGAATCAGTGAACGGTGACCGTTCATCCAGAGTGGCCGCGTAACCACATCACGCTTACCATCACGGAAGCTGTTGATGATGGCCATTACCGCTGGAACAGCCTTTGGTGGGTGGCATTCCGTTACGGGTTCATTTAGGGAAGCCACGTCACGAACGTGTTCCCGGTTTGGCTTATCTGAGTACCATGCAAAGTGGTCGGTACTATCAATCAGGTCAATTTCAAATGGAATAGTGCTGAAGATCTGTTGAACTTCCTTCAGCGATAAACGACCAGTTGGGAACTTAATGTAAGCCTCACTGATCCGTGGCTGCTTGATTGGCATTTTGACTTCCTCCTCGTCCACATTTTCAAAAATTTGAATATATTCAATAAAGTGAGTGAAGCACTCTTCCAGGTTGTCCCGCATTTCAGCGTTGATCAGGCGACCATCCTTGGAGAAGACGTGAGTGGCCCCACCGATCAGAACTTCGTTACCCGGCATAAGGTTGGCATCACAGTCTGGTGAGATCAGGATCTGCCGCATCTGAACTTGAGAACGGGCAGAGGCCTGACGTCCATAGGAAACCCCTACTACCATGACCGGCTTCTTCTTCAGAACAGTCGTGTGGTAGGAAAGCCACTCCACGGCGCTCTTCAGTGCTGCCGGAATACCGTGGTCGTATTCTGGCGTGGAGAAGATTACCCCATCAGCAGCCTTAACCTTCTGCTTGAGCTTCCAAACTTCAGTCTGCTCTTCAAGGGGAACATCAACGCTGAAGGCTGGCAGCTTACTGATCTCGTAGATCTCGATGTCAGCCATCTGCTTGAAGTGCTTCTTCATAAACTTAAGCAACAGACGATTGTAGGAAAAGTTGGCGTTGGTCCCAACTAGTGCAAGAATCTTCTTCATTAGTCCTTTGCCGCCTCCTTCTTTGCAGCTTCAGCGGCCCGTTCTTCAACCATCCGGTTAATCGACCGGGCGTAGATCTTAAAGTCGTCGATACACTTATCAAGGAACTTGATTGACATCTCATCAGTGATGTTGCCGTCCTCGTCGATTACGTTAGCAACGTCACTCATGAAGAACTCGCTTCCTTGATATACCTGGGCGTTAACCCCTGGGGAAATCAAGATGTCCCGCAGTTGAACCTGGGAACGAGAGGAACCCTGTTCGTGGGTAGAAGCCCCAACGATCATGACGGGCTTGTTTTCCAGCGGATGAACCTCATAGGAGAGCCATTCCACAACGCTCTTCAAAGCGGAAGTAATGGAGTGGTTGTATTCTGGGCTGGCAATGATTACGGCATCAGCTGAACCAATTCGTTGGTCAAGGTCCGCGATAACCTTGGATGCGCGCCCTTTGTAGTTTTCGTTAAACATCGGAACATCGCGAATATCAATCACATCAACCTCATCGGTATCCTTGTACTGCTTGGCAATGAATTCCAACAGCATCCGGTTGTAAGAATGATTGGCGTTTGATCCGGCAATTGCAGCAATTTTCAAAGGTGTCACTTCCTTCATTATTTTATGCAACATTTCACATTTTTATTTTACAATATTTTTGTAAGGATAAAAACTAGTTATTAGTAATCTTTTAAATAGTTGAATCATTTTCAACGTTTTGATTATAAAAGTAAGTTAATCAGACGGGGGATCAAGTCAACCCACCCCAGCGAGTATGCTAAAATAAGGAACACAAATAATAGATCGGAGCAATGAATCATGGTACAAAATCATGCTAAACAAGATATCACAGTCAATGTGGGGGATCGCTTCCCCCTGACGATTCGGCGCCTGGGAGTCAATGGTCACGGGATCGGCTACTTCAAGCATAAAGTCTGCTTTGTCCCTGGTGCCCTGCCGGGAGAGGTCGTGGTCGCCGAGGTCACCAAGGTTATGCCCCGTTTTCTCGAGGCTAAGATCCACCGTCTGCGTCGTACCAGCAAGCACCGGGTTACCCCACGAGACTCATACGCTGATGTTGCTGGGGGCTTTGAGCTTGAGAACCTGGCCTACCCAGAACAACTGAAGTTCAAACGCCAAGTGGTGCTTGATAGTCTGAGTAAGTTCAAGCCTTATGGTTACCGTAACTACGACGTCCGGCCAACCATCGCCGCACCAGCGGAATACGGCTACCGGAACAAGGCCCAGTTCCAAGTTCGGCTAGTCGATGGGCACGTGGCCGCGGGACTCTACAAGCCTGATAGCCATGACCTGGTCGACATGCAGGAGTGTGCCGTTCAGATGCCCCAGACGATGCACGTTATGCGGACAATGGTCAAGCTAATTGAGAAGCTCAACATCCCGGTCTATGACGAAGAACATAACAGCGGGATCATCAAGACTCTGGCTGTTCGGGAATCATGGACCACTGGTGAGTTGCAATTAACGATCATTACCAATACCCCTAAGCTGATCCACAAGCACCAGCTCCTTGATGCCATCAAGGAACAACTCCCTGAAGTGGTTTCGGTCATGCAAAATGTCAACCCCGGCGATACGCCACTCGTCTGGGGAGACCAGACAATTCACTTGGCCGGTGCGGAAACCATCACTGAGAGTCTGATGGGGCTAGACTTCAAGCTCTCCGCCCGCTCATTCCTTCAGTTGAACCCGGCTCAAACCGAAGTCCTGTACGAGGAAGCGGCCAAGGCCCTGGAGCTCTCGCCTGATGACACCTTGATCGATGCCTACGCTGGGATCGGGACCATCGGCTTATCCCTGGCCTCCCGGGTTAAGGACGTCCGGGGAATGGAAATCATCCCCGAGGCGGTGGATGACGCTAACGAGAATGCCCGCCTCAACGGAATTACCAATGCCCACTACGAGGTTGGTAAGGCCGAAGAGATCCTGCCAAAGTGGCAAGAAGCGGGGCTGAACTTTGATGCTCTGGTCGTCGATCCACCACGAGCTGGACTGGATGACAACCTGATCAAGGCAATCCTCAAGACCAAGCCGCGTAAATTTGCCTACGTTTCCTGCGGGATGGCCTCACTGGCCCGTAACCTCCGCCGACTGACCAGTGTCTACCACGTTGACTACATCCAGCCGATTGACATGATGCCGCAGACCGCCCGGTGTGAAGCAGTGGTAAAACTATCACTTAGAAAATAACTAAAAATGTCCCCAGGAGATTCTCTTGGGGATATTTTTAGTTAAGCACAATAATTGTTCACTCTCGCCAG
>CAMFOZ010000037.1 GCA_945971245.1 uncultured Lactobacillus sp. | reverse complement strand
GGCCTATCCATCCCATGACTAAAGTCACGGGATTTCCGGCCAAACATCATTAAAGGTTGTCGCCCCGTTCGAACTGGAACTTGGAGTTCAAGAGGGCCTGGTGAATCAGACTACTCATCAGCTGGTGGGTGGCGGCAGTGACATGAGCAGCCGACTCCTTGTTGGCAGCAGTCAGGTAGTCCGTCAACTCAGCCCCCTGCTTACCGGCAGCTCCGGCAGTAATGGCATCGACACGACCGACACCATAGCTCTGGCAACCATCACGGAAGTCGTTTACCTCGTTGATGAATTCATGGTAGCGCGGTTCCACAATTACCTCCAGCAGCTTGTGCATCCAGTAGGCACTCTTGGCTGGATCAGCGTCGTCGGTGGCTACCTGGTAGTTGGCTGGCGTGTCATTGATGTTGGTAAAGAACGGTACGTATGGGCTGTAGCAGTAGAAGCCGAAGTTGATCCATTGGATAGCAGCATATTCTGCTGGAACATCATTCCGGATCTGCAGGATGCAGGAGCTCTGGTTCCGGTCCAGGGCGATGGAACGGAACTTCCGCTGTTCTTCCGGTGTTCCAGAGGCATAAGTGCCCATTGGATCGTACGAGGTACCATTGTAGTGTGATGACAGGAACTGTTCAACATCCTCGACCGCGATCTTCTTCTCAGCATGCTGGATGAACGGGATGTTCTGGCTGGTTGGATTCTGTTCTAGTGATGGCGTGAAAAGCTTTTGACCATACCAGGAACGCGGCGTGTTATAGTAGGCATCCGCCTCGTCCTGGGTACCAAAGATGTTCCGGAAGTTAAAGGTACCCGGGTTCGGGTTGAGGTGGAACTTCTCGACGAATTCTCGGATGCCGCTCGCGTACATGTAGTTGTCAGGATCATCAAAGTCGATCTCCTCAATGCACATGATGTTTGGGGCAATTGCGTAGGCATCGTCAGGAATCCGCTGAGCGACCCATTGGTGTCCACCAGCGGTTTCCAGGTACCAAACCTCATCGTGGTCACTGAAGGCAATCCCGTTGGTCTCACCAGTACCGTACTTTTCAATCAGGTGGCCCAGGCGTTGAACCCCTTCACGTGCGCTCTTGATGAACGGCAGAACCAGGTACAGCATCGAGTCTTCATTGACCCCGTCCTTAACCAGTGGATCATGACCGAGGGCCCGCGCGTTGGTCATCTCGGTTTCGGTGGAACTCATGGCCACGTTATGTTCGTTGATTCCCTGTTCATCCCAACGGCCCTCGTCAGGAACCCCATTAGGTGTCGCCGTGAACCGGCAGCCTTGGCCTTCCATGTCAACGGTCAGGCCATTGTACTTGGAAACGTAGTGCTCACCGGTATAGTCCTTAGCCGGGAACACCTTAAAGGTCTTGGGATTAACCCCGTCTTCGGCATCCTCATCCCGAGCAATGATCGTGGATCCGTCAATCGTTGCGTTCTTGCCGACCAGCATTGCCGTACAGCTGCTCATCTTTTTCTTCATAATGCTTTTCGCGTCCTCTCCGTTTGCTTAGTGCAACTAATTACTTTCTAATATAATACCACTTTATCTCATTTACTCCTAATCTAGTTTACCACCTTTAACTGAACAATCTTTAGTTAGCTGTGCAGTCACTAATTGAAAAGCCGAACGAGCGCCTTGCATCGTCCCCGATTCCATGTTAGGATAACTACACTTCCAATGAAATCAATAGCCTATATAATGCCGTAATATGGACGGTAGTTCCTACCCAAAGCCGTAAACTTTGGACTATAAGCGAATTGAACGCCAGCTCTTTTTGCTTTACTTGGCAAAAAGAGCTTTTTTATTTGGCTGTTGATCGAATTGACCATCACAATATTAGGAGGAATAATTTGTGAAACAACCAATGACTGTTACGACCCACGTCCACCATTTGAACTTCGCGGATCAATGGAAAAACTTTGTGCTGGGTTTCCAACACCTGCTGGCCATGTATTCTGGGGACGTCCTCGTACCACTCTTAATCGGTCAATATTTGCATTTTTCGACTCTGCAGATGACCTACCTGGTTTCAATTGATATCTTTATGTGCGGAGTGGCAACGTTCCTGCAGCTGAAACGGACCGCTATCACTGGGATCGGGCTTCCCGTCGTCCTCGGCTGTGCCGTCCAGGCCGTAACGCCGCTGGAGTCCATCGGGGGTAAGCTCGGCATCACCTACATGTATGGGGCAATCATTGCGGCCGGGATCTTCGTCTTCCTGATCGCCGGCTTCTTTGCCAAGCTCAAGCGTTTCTTCCCACCAGTAGTGACTGGTTCTCTGATCACCATCATCGGTTTCACCCTGGTCCCGGTCGGCTTCCAAGACCTCGGTGGTGGTTCCGCCACAGCCCACACCTTTGGTAACCCGTCCAACCTGCTGATCGGGTTTCTGACTATTGCCATTATCCTGGCCTTCAACGCCTTTGGCCGCGGCTTCATCAAGTCCATCGCCATCCTCTTGGGAATCCTGATTGCTTCCTTTATTGCCGGGGCCATGGGCTTTGTTTCCCTGAAGCCCGTCGGTGAGGCAGCCTGGTTCCACGCCCCACAACTGTTCTTCTTTGGGGTACCCAAGTTTAACGTCAGTGCCATGATCACCATGATGCTGGTTTCCCTGACCACCATGATCGAATCCACCGGGGTCTTCTTCGCCCTCAGCGACATCACTGGCCGCAAGCTCACCAGCAAAGACCTCGAACGGGGCTACCGGGCAGAGGGGATTGCTGCCATCCTGGGTGGCCTATTCAACACCTTCCCGTACTCAACCTTCTCCGAAAACGTTGGAGTTCTGAAGATGTCTGGGGTTAAGACCCGGCGGCCCGTTTACTATGCGGCCTTCCTGCTGCTCTTGCTCGGCCTATTACCAAAGGTCGGCGCCCTTGCTACCGTTATCCCCACCCCAGTTCTAGGTGGTGCCATGATTGTGATGTTCGGCATGGTGGGGGTTCAAGGTGTTCAGATCCTTCATAAAGTTGATTTTTCCAATAACGCCAACCTGCTGACCGCCTCGATTTCAATCGGCCTGGGTCTGGGCGTCACCATGTACCCACACATCTTCCAGTACATGCCAACGGAAGTGCAGATCATCCTGGGCAATGGGATTGTCGTTACTAGTGTCTCTGCCGTCCTGTTAAACCTGCTTTTCAACCACCGCTGGGCACAAGCAAGTAACTAACATTCTCATTTTTCTTTAATTTAAGTGTTGACATTCTCATTTCAGCACGATATTATGATTGCAACAATTATCGTTTCAGTAGACATCCTGTTGGGCGTAAGAGAGCCGGTGGTGAGGTGCGAACCGGTCAGGCAGGAATGTTCGAATTATCGCGAGGATATTAATTGTCCGGCCATATTCAGTGCCGTTACCACCTGATACGAGTGCACGCTATGTGTATACTGGGTGGTACCGCGGTTTATAAATCGTCCCGTTGATTGATTCAACGGGGCGTTTTTTATTTGGGAAAGGAGTTTATCATGCAAGATTGCGGTGGAATTGTTCGATATCTTAAGAGTGCGTAGTTCAGTTCACTAAGTACCATTGAGAAGGAGAAATATTATGAAAAAAATTAGTTTCGGTGAATCCATCACCATCTTAATCATCATGCTGATCATCTTGGGGACAGCGGTCATCCATTTCGGCCTCTCCCCACAGATCCCGGTTCTGTTCACCATCGCCCTGCTTGTCTTCTGGGCAAAGTTCCGTGGGGCTTCCTGGGACGACATCCACAAGGGGATTCAGGACGGGATCGGCACAGCCATCATTCCGATCTTTATCTTCATCCTGATCGGGGCCCTGATTGCCGTTTGGATCCAGGCAGGGATCATCCCGTCTATCATGGTGGCCGGGTTCAAACTGATCAGCAGCCGCTTCTTCGTGCCATCCACCTTCATCGTCTGCTCCTTAGTCGGCCTGTCCATCGGGAGTGGGTTCACCACCATCTCAACCATTGGAATCGCCCTCTTCGGCATGGGCATGGCCATGGGTGTCAACCCCGCCCTGGTTGCCGGGGCCATCATCTCCGGGGCGGTCTTTGGCGATAAGATGTCGCCTTTGTCCGATTCCACCAACCTGGCATCCGCCATTGCCGGCAGCGACCTCTTTGCCCACATCAAGAACATGATGTGGTCCACCATTCCATCATTCATCGTTTCCTTCATCCTTTTCTGGATCCTGGGAAACAGCAATGGCCACATGAGTGCGGCTAAGATCAACCATACTATCAGCATCCTGCAAACCCACTTCACGGTTAGCTGGTGGGCATTGCTGCCAATCATCCTGATGTTTGTCTGCGCATGGCGGCACATCCCGGCTATCCCCACCCTGTTCATCAACATTCTGGTGACCGTGGGAATGATCTTCGTCCAAAAGCCAGGTGAGTCCTTGAAGTCCCTGACCAACTTGATCTCCGAAGGTTTCGTTGCCCACACCAGCGACTCCGCCGTCAACGCCCTGCTCTCCCGGGGTGGGATCACCAGCATGATGGGGACCGTCTCCCTGATTATCGTTACCCTCTCCCTCGGGGGGATCTTGATGCAGTTCCACGTTGTTCAGTCCG
Organism: uncultured Lactobacillus sp.; assembly: GCA_945971245.1. Classification (GTDB taxonomy): domain Bacteria; phylum Bacillota; class Bacilli; order Lactobacillales; family Lactobacillaceae; genus Limosilactobacillus. Next base: position 10,029 of record CAMFOZ010000037.1, on the reverse strand, counting down.
CCATGGAGCCCCTGGTCAAGCGTCTGCGCAAGCCGGGTCCGCTGGTTACAACCACCATCCTGTCCGGGATCGGGATTAACCTCTTCGTCGGGGAACAATACCTCTCCGTTATCCTGCCTGGGAAGGCCTTCAAACCAGCATTCCAGCGGATGGGCCTCTCACCACTGGCCCTCAGCCGAGTCCTCGAAGATGGTGGTAGTGTTATCAACTACCTGATTCCTTGGGGCGTGGCGGGTTCCTTCGCCGCGGCCACCCTGGGGGTTCCTGTCCTCCACTTCCTCCCATTCGTCTTCTTCAGTCTTTTCTCTCCCGTCTTCTCAATCATTAGCGGATTCACTGGAATCGGCCTGAAGTGGGCAAAGAAACAAGCATAAATAAAAAAGGATCGCATCACGCGATCCTTTTTTATTTAATCATACTGGTGCATGTACTTCGAAAGTCGCTTTAGTCCCTCACGCAGCGTGGCCTCAGGAGCACAGTAGCCCAGCCGAACATGTCCAGGAGTATCAAAAGCATCCCCTGGTACCAGCAAAACACCTTCATCCTTCAGCAAGTTTTCACAGAAGGTGTGGATATCAACCGGCACATCCAACTTCGGGAACGAAGTTGAGACGGCCCGCGGCATTACGACGCTAGCCCGGTCTTCGTGATCGATCCATTCCTTGTAGATTGCGAGGTTACCGAGCACCAGCTTGCGGTTCCGGTCCAGAACCTGGTCCCGGTGCCGCAGGACATAGGTAGCCAGCTGGTCATTGAAGACCCCGCCACAGATCATGGTGTAGTCCCGGAACTTCCGAAAGACGTCCGCTAACTCAGCATTCGTGGCCGTCCAGCCAATTCGAACTCCCGGAACGGAATAGGTCTTCGACAGTGAGTTGGTTGAGATTCCCTTGTCATACAGGTCAACAATCGGCGTGAAGTCCTCCGGGTGGTCAAGTGGCAGGTAGACCTCATCGACCAGGACGTAGGCGCCGACCGATTTGGCAATCTCAACCACCTGTTCCAGGAAGTCCCGGTCCAGGATGGTTCCGGTCGGGTTGTTAGCGTTATTCAGGCAGATCATCTTGGTGTCTGGACGAATCAATTGCTTTAATTCATCGAGGTCTGGATACCAGTTGTCTTCCTCATGGATATGCCAATAGTCGACATCTGCGCCCAGCGACTTCGGAATATCGTACAGCTGCTGATAGGAAGGATATTCGGCGATAACGTGGTCCCCACGGTTGATCAGGGCATAGAGAGCCAGAATGTTGGCACCAGTGGCCCCGTTGGTCTGGAGAATATTCTCGGGATCAACGTGTTGGTAGAGTTTAGCGACCTCCTGCTTGAATTCTGGAGAGCCCTCGATCCAGCCGTAGTTCATCTTCTGCTTATCCAGCATTGCGTAGAACTCTTGACCGTTGTGGCCGTCCAGGTTGAGCAGTTCATGCATGCTCATGGACGCAATCGTACTCTGTGAAATATCGTAAGTGGCACTCTTTTCCCACTTGTTAAGCCATGCTTCAACGCCGAATGGTGCAATTTTAACCATAATAAGACCTCCTAGTTAATTGAAATCGTTCCGTTAGCAACCAGGATCAATGAAGCCACCGCAAAGATGGTGATCAGGGCCATCGCCCACTTCTCCTTGCTGGTAACCTGGTGGCCAAATTCCTTGCAGGCCTGCAGGTAGAAGATGAAGCCAGGCAGGAAACCAACTGAAACCATCATGACCTGCTTCCAGCCGGAGAGAATCATGGCCATCAGTTCAAACAGGGTGGCAATCAGCCCGATGGTAAACTGTCCCCATTCCTGGTGCTGCCAACTGTACATCATCTGGTAAATGCCGACCAGCAGGTAGCAGATCAGAATGGCTGCCGTACACAGGGTGTAAGCGAAGTTGTAGGCATAGGATGTGAACAACAGTGAGAATAGGAACAATGACTGCAATACCCCGGTGATAATCAGTGCCCGGGTTGGGGCCTTCTTCGCGTTGACCTCACCCCATGAGGTTGGCAGTGTCTGATCATCAGCCATCAACATCAGTGATTCGGCAGGCAGCATCGTCCAGGAGAGCCAGGAGACCAGCACGGAGATAATTAGCCCAATACTGATCAGGGCGGCACCCCAGTTACCAACTAAGTGTTGCATGATGGCTCCCAAGGCTGGTTGACCACCAGCAGCTAGTTGAGCACGACTCATGACCCCATAAGGTAAAACAGAAACCACAATGTAGATTGTCAACAGACTGACCAGCCCCAGAATTGAGGCTTTCTCGGCATCGGAACGGGTCCGAGCACGACTAGTCAAAACAGAAGCCCCTTCGACCCCGACGAAGAGCCACATCATGACCATGATGGAACCCTTAATCTGATCAAAGATCGAACCAGACTTAGCGCTGTGGGCATTCTGGGCAACATTACCCCAGAAGTCCGCGGTAAAGATCCGGGCCTTAAAGCCGAGAATCACGCAGATGACAAAGACGACCAGTGGAATGATCTTGCAAATCGTTCCGATCGAGTTGATGAACGCTGCCGATTCGATCCCCCGGTTAACTAGGAACGTCAAAACCCACGTTAAAATAATTGCAACGATGATTGAAAAGAGGTTTTGTCCGTTCTTAAAGAGCTTGGGGAAGAATGTTCCCAGGGCACTCATCGTAATGGTTGCGAAGGCAATGTTACCCAGCCAAGCTGAAAGCCAGTAGGCCCAACCAGACACAAACTCACCCAGTGGCCCAAACGCTGCGGCGGCATAACTAAAGATCCCCGAATCGAGGTCCGGCCGCTTCTGCGACAGGTTATTCAACGACAGGACGAGGGTCAAAACCCCAATTCCTACGATGATCCAGGCGATCATGGCCGGCCCTGGTGCGGCGGTACTTGCCAGGTCGCTGGTAATTCCAAACGCCCCTGAGCCGATCGTCGAACCGATAATCAACAGTGTCAATTCACTAGTATTAATTCCCTTTTTCTCATTCATTCTCTTTCCACCTCACGATCAGTTTTAGGAAATTATGGTTTATTATAGCAATTTGTGAAAACGCTATCAATAGAAAAAAATTAAAAGACTGACAAGTTATTAATACTTTGCCAGCCCTATCAAATACTTACTTATCATAGTCAACAATCTTAAAATTATTATCCGTTAGGGTGGCCGTGGTCAGGCTCCCGTTCTTCGGCCGGACCGTGACATCATACTTGCCGCCACCAAAACGCTCGACCAGGCTCAGCAGGGTGTTACCGTGACTAACCCAGAGGACGTTGGCATCATCGGGCAGGTCAGCATTGCGGACTAGGTCAATGCCTTTATCCATCCGTTCCCAGTACTCCGCGTTGTTTTCGGCATCGTGGAATGGATCGGCATCCTTTAGCCAGTCCTTAGCCTTACCAATGGAGTACTTGGTAACGATGTCGTGGAAGTTCTTGTAACCATGTGGGGCACCCGCATTGTACCAGGCAACGTCCATATTGGTGCCCTCGTAGGAACCGTAGAATTCTTCGCGGAAGTACGGTGAGGTTACCGGGTGCTTGACCGAGTCCGCCTGATTGAGGTCCAAGATTGTCTGGATCGTCTCCATTGCCCGCGTTGTGTCGCTACAAAAGGCCGCGTCGAAGTGGATGTTCTTGAGCCGTTCTCCGGCATCACGGGCGTTCTGCTTCCCCTTTTCAGTCAGTGGCGAATTACTCCACCCCTGAAGCTTGTTATAGATGTTAAAGTAAGTCTGGCCGTGCCGGACCAGGTACAAATTGAGTTTTGTCATCGAATTCAGCCTCCTAATTAGCTATTTCTTTTATTGTACCGCTTCCAATCAAGTGCTTGTAGCGATTTTGCCTTAATTCTTTCTTAACAACATTTATTTGGCCCTTAGGGGTTTGGTCATACTTTCTTCACAACCATCCCCTAGACTAAAAGTATGGAAGGAAGGAATTAACATGACACTAAAAGACACAAGTAATGCCGATATCGTCGCTGCCCGAATTGTGGCGGTCAATAGCAAGTCAGTCAAGGTCGTCACTGAAGACGGCCAGAAGCTAAGGATTCCTCTCACTAAAAAATACCGTCAGGATAAAAACTGGCTGGCATCCTTAAAAGACATTCTCAAAGCGGGAATCTGGATCCCGGTTAACCGCCACTTAAAGCAGTTATTCAACTACGACTGGCTGACCGGGCCAACAACAGCCCCCGTAAAGAATTAAGTTTTCTCAATGATTGAACCGAAAATCATGTTTCGCGCTAATCTGTGATAAAATATTTTTGATTTGCTAAATTTATTCTGGCAAGTTAAACAAACACTTTGATTGCGAGGAACATTCCTAATGAAAAAATTAAGCAAATTTGTGGACACTAGGATTGGCTTTTTCGTCCTCCTGGTTGTCCTTTTTTGGTTCAAAACCCTGTTTGCTTACTTTACCGATTTTAGTCTCGGGGTCGAGGGAATCTTCCAATTTTTGATTCTGATTTTCAACCCCCTGGCAACCACTGCACTAATTTATAGTCTAGCTTTCTATTTCAAACGGGCACGGTTCTTCTACCCAGTAATCATGGGACTGGACATCGCCAACACACTCTTACTCTACCTTAACGTGATCTATTACCGTGAGTTTACGGACTTCATGACCATTGCCACGATGACCGGTTACTCCAAGGTTAACCAGGGACTTAGTGGGAGCTCATTGGCCTTGACCAACTTCCATGACGTCTTCTACTGGCTCGACATCGTGGTCATCCTGCTTCTGATGCTCTTCAAGAAGATCCGCTTTGACCCCCGCGCAATTGGCAGTCGTTTGGCCTTTGCCTTCACCTCAATGTCGCTGGTCCTTTTCGGCTGCAACCTTGCCTTTGGTGAAATGAGTCGGCCACAGTTATTGGGACGGACCTTCGACCGCAATTACATCGTTAAGTACCTGGGGATCGACGCCTTCACCGGCTACGACCTTGTTAAGTCCCAGCACATCAACGATATGCGGCAGAGTGCCACCAAGTCTGAGCTGGAGAAGGTCAAGAAGTTCACGGATAAGCACTACGCCAAGGCCAATCCCCAGATGTTTGGGATTGCCAAGGGCCGTAACGTGATCGTCATTCACCTGGAGAGCTTCCAGCAATTTATCATCGACAAGAAGATTAACGGCCAGGAAGTCACCCCATTTCTCAATTCGCTCTACCACAGTAATGACACCTACGCCTTTGACAACTTCTTCCACCAGGTCGGCCAAGGTAAGACCAGTGACGCGGAAAACATGCTGGAAACTTCAACCTTCGGGCTACCGCAGGGCTCGCTGTTTGCCACCCTGGGTAGTGACAACACCTTCCAGGGAGCCCCGGCGATCCTCAACCAGCGGGCCGGCTACACCAGTGCCGTCTTCCACGGGAACGTCGCCAGCTTCTGGAACCGGAACAACGTCTACAAGAATCTCGGTTACCAGTACTTCTTCGACGCTAGTTACTACGATACCTCTGGTGATAAGTCCACTGGTTATGGCCTAAAGGATAAGCTGCTCTTTAAGGATTCGATTAAGTACCTACAGACCCTGCAGCAGCCGTTCTACGCCAAGTACATCACAGTTACCAACCACTTCCCGTACGACCTGGACGACGAGGATAAGGATCCGAACTTCCAGACTACCAATACCGGGGACAGTAACGTTGATAACTACTTTGTCACTGCCCACTACCTCGATCAATCGATCCAGGAATTCTTCAACTACCTGAAGAAGAGCGGACTGTATGACCATTCCATCATCATGATCTATGGGGACCACTACGGTATCTCCAATAGTGAAAATACTTCCCTGGCCAGTGTACTGGGAAAGAGTGCCGATGATTGGACCGACTTCGATAATGCCCAACTCCAACGGGTACCATTGATGTTTGTCATTCCAAACTCCGGCGGCCATGGTCACATTGATCATACCTATGGTGGCGAAATCGACGTTCTACCGACCCTGCTCCACCTGCTGGGGATCTCCTCCAAACGCTACATTCAGTTTGGTACCGACCTCTTCTCCAGCCAGCACAGCCAGGTAGTCGCCTTCCGTAACCAGGACTTCGTTACTCCTCACTACACGGTGATCGGGGGAACGGTCTACGATAACCGCACTGGCAAGGAAGCCAAATTGACTAAGAAGCAACAGGAACGGATCAAAAAGGACCACCAGCTAGTCAACACTGAGCTGAGCCTGTCTGATTCACTGAACGAAAAGAATCTCCTGCGCTTCTATCATCCAAAGGGCTTTAAACCGGTCAACCCGGCTGACTACAACTACTCAAACGGGTTGAAGCGGGCCGAACGGATCGAACGCAAGAAGGGTAACAAGTCGACCAGTCTCTACTCAGAAAACCATGATCAGTCGACGGAGAATGACTACAGTACCGATGCACCGGAACAGAACCATTCTTCAACCGATTCTAACCGGATCAAGATTACCAATCCTGATGCCAACAACAAGTAAATAGCCATTTAGAGCTCCTGCCGAGGTGATACCTCGACAGGAGCTTTTATTATTTCCCGGGAAATTAATGCCTAGCGATCCTTAATAATCTTCTAAGCTTGCTCAAGATGAGCTGGCAGGCCAGCTATCTTTTGGTAGAATAGCTACAAATATGTAGGAGGGATTACACTTGACTTTAACAGTTAAACCGCTAAAACCAAGTTTGCCTGAATATCGCCAGGTCAAGGCGCTTTACTACCGTGCCTTTCCTGAATATGAGCAAGAAGCCTGGAGCCGCCTCCTTTTTAAGCGGCTGTTCCGGCGGGCCGACTTTCTCGTCTTCTATGATCAAGATCAGTTCGTTGGTCTTTCATACATCATCCACCATCACGGGATTCACTATGTTCTCTACCTAGCCGTTAACGACCAAGTTCGTTCAAAAGGATACGGAAGTCAGATTCTGGACCACCTTAAGGATCGTTACGCTCCGGACACTCTGGTTCTGGACATTGAACAGCCTGACCCGGTAGCTACTAATAACCACCAACGCTTACGGCGACTACGCTTTTACCGGAAGAACGGTTTCTCACTAACTGACCGGCTAACCAAGACGCCAGCGGTCACCTACCAACTCTTATCAACTAACCAGGAGATTGACCACGCTAAAGTTGATAACATGTTTACTTGGTTTAATGGTCGAACCTTTGAATAAGAACGCAAAAGGCGTCCAGCAAGAATTCTTGCTGGACGTCTTTTCAACTATCGATATCTAAATATTAGTGCCATAACCGTTGCCAGAAGTTTCCCTGAGGGACATTAGCTGTACTGAACAGCCGGTAAGTCAATGGCCAACCATCGAGGGTCTTCAACTGATTCCCCGATAAATCCAACTCACCCACTGTCCGGTTGCGACTGATTGGGGCCTGCAATTGGCCCTTTTTATTCAGGTAACACTTATTCAATTTAACCGCCATCGTGTATTTATGAACATCGCTACCCGCACTCCAAACTGTGATCTGGCGAGGGCTAAGTGTCACCTGACGACTCTGTCCGTTATCAAGAGGCTGCTCTCGAATATTTTTAGGCAGGGTAATTGTCTGAAGGTGGTAGTTTTGCTTTAGCATCTGGTACAGTCGTTGCGTCTGAACAAATCGGTTATCCTTGTTTTTACCATTAGCGTGCAGAACCACTGTAATAATCCGGTGGCCCTGGTAGTTACCGGTGCTGACAAAGCACGCCCCGGCAGTATCAGAGGTCCCGGTTTTCAGGCCATCAATTGTTACCCCGGGGACCGTGTACTTGCCACCAGGTAGCATCTCATTCAGGTTCTTCTCGGTCTTGGCCTTTCCCTTGGCGATGAAAAAGGTTGCTTGCTTTTGCGCCGTCACTTGTAGTAATTGCGGATAATGATCCACCAGATAACGCGTCATAATAGCAACATCCGTGGCCGTCATTGCATTCTCCGCTTTAGCCGAGTATTGCTTGGAGGCCAGCGACTTTAGGTCCCCATTATTCAGGCCCACCGGATTTACGATGGTGTAATTCTTTAGACCGATATCCTGAGCCTTTTGTTGGAGCTTCATGTTGAACTCATCCATACTGTCACCAGCTGCGGCCGATAAAGCCATCGTGGCCCCATCAGCTGATTTTACCAGGGCAGCGTTTAACAGTTCACGAACCGTATATGACTGCCCCTCTTGTAAACCAATAGCCGAATAGTTGGGATCATTGGAGATTGCTGCCGTGCCACTATCGATCTTAACCTTGGTGTTACCGGTAATCTGATTACTATGAACCTCATCCTCAATTACAATTGCCGTTAAAAGCTTACTAATCGAGGCAATTGGTAGTTTTTGCTGCGCATTTTGTTCATAAATCACCTGACCGGTTGATGCATCAACCATTACCGCGGCCGAGGCATCAATCAGAGGAGCCGCATGGGCTGGCGCAACAATGATTCCGAGTAGTAGTGGAATCATCAGTAGGGTTACCAAAAATTTTTTCATCTTTTCCTCCAAAATGGTTAATGGATTGTCAAAATACGATAAGATAGGGATGGTATCAATATCATAAAGGATTGACTAATAAAAATGAACAGTAAGCAAAAACAATTTGTCTTGATAACGGCCGCACTCTTCGTCGTGCTCGTTTTCTTCATCAATATTCATGCCTACTTTGACAGTAGTCGCTTTATCACTGGCGCAAGTCGCACGAGTCAGGTGCTTAACACCAACCGCCTGCGCCACCCCAACATCAATAAGCCCTCTGAACACAAAAGCTATCCGGACCTCCGTAAGCTAAAGCAACTACGGGTTATCGCAGTACCGGACATGCACCGGGTCTATGTTCTAAGTGGACGCCGGGTCGTCTACATTATGCACGCCCGGGTCACCATCCAGAAACAGTCAATTATAACTAGCGGTAAGCAAGGACAGCAGGTTGATTACGTCGGTGCCGGGCATGTATTTGCTGGAGATAACTGGACCGCGTTGAGTCACCAATCATACATTATTGCGCCGACAACGATTGACCAAAACGCGGTTGCTAAGAACTGGTTAAAGTCAGACTTTGATTTTCCTGGCACCATCCAGCTGTCACGACCTGACGCCCAGTGGCTCCAAACTTTGCCCAAGAACACCAAGATTACCATTCGCTAATGGAGGTTTCGCATGCTCAACCAATTTGTAACTCGTGCCTTTATCCGTCGCCTACTTATCAGTGACGGGGCATTAATTATTTTTATTCTTCTCTACAACTTACTGGCGATGCTCATTCCAGTCGTCAAGCTTACCTGGTGGGGAGTACTTACCGTCTTTATCCTAATTAACGTTATTCTGATTGGCCTAAAAGTGATCGTTCCGTTAATTAACCAACAACGACAACCTTAGTGCCAACCGGTAAGTTCTGCTCCATCCACCGTGCATCGGGAACTGATAACCGCACACAACCATGGGAGCCCTGTGTCTTCCCTAGCTTGGCAGCTTCTTTCTGGTTATAGGAGCCATCTGCCTTAGTTGGGACACTATGAAAAAGGTATTCGCCGTGGTTTAACCAAGAGGTGTAGTAATTAGCCCCTTCCTGCAACTTAGCATTGTAGAAGCTATCACCACGCTCCTGCTGAACATGAAAGGTCCCAGTTGGCGTAGCGCTCTTCATTTTCCCGGTCTTGGGATCCTTTTGGTAAATGCCACCAGTACTATACATCGTGTAAATGACCTTCTGACCATCATAGAGGTAAGTGCGGTTATTCTTAAGGTCAACCTTTACCCAGAGGTCCTTAACCTTGTTAACATCCGGGTAGGGAACCGTTTCCGATGACTTACGCCAGTTAATTGGCGTCCGCATATGATTATTTCCCACATTTTTAGTAGTTGAATGCTGCCTTACGGGGCGGCTAACGGCTTCCTGGCGGGTTGTCTGCTGAGCATGCTTGTGGGCGGCTTGCAGGTGTGGTGTAACAGCTAGCACGATGACTAGGAGGCAGAAAAGCCCGTATACCCAATACTTTGTCCTCTTTCTCAACCGTCTCTCTCCTTTTACGAATTTACATTAGTTAAAAACAACGAGGCTGGGAATTAACTATTAATTCTTGGTTCTCTAACAGTAAAATCCGGACTAT
>CAMFOZ010000036.1 GCA_945971245.1 uncultured Lactobacillus sp. | reverse complement strand
TAGGACGCATCCCTGTCACGGATGAGATCACGAGTTCGAGTCTCGTACGGACCGTCGTTGAGTCAAGTGTGAACGCACTTGGCTTTTTTGTTTACATTGAGTATTTACAATCTAAATGCAACAGATTTAAAAATAAAAAACGATCAAATCACTTGATCGTTTATTTATCTAGATCATATTAAGAACAGCAAAATTAACGTACTGGACGGTAAATTTCGTCGTAGTAGTAGTTATCTGAACCTAGGGTGGTGAAGTTAGCTAATGACTTAAAGGAGTCACTTTCCCGCCAAGCAGTTAGATCTTCAAAATCGTTCCAGGAGGTCAGCAGGACAAGGGTTGAACTCTCATTTTGATTAGCGACTGAGGTCATCAGAACACCGTTGGCAATGCTTGGGGCATCTTCGACAATCTTCTCTAAGCTGTTGTTGAGCAACTTCTGCCGATCACCGTTAACTTGGAATGATTGGTAGTACAAAATACCAGATAAGTTAGCATTTAATGATGCATTCAGGACAGTAAGGGTAACCGGTGACTTGAATACCGGATCCTTTCCTGATAGGTCAAAGAGAGCAAGCTTATTGCTGTGTGTGGATGCCTGCATCAACTTGAACTGGCGATCAGGGTTATTCTTAATGATATCTTCTAAGACTTGGTGTGAGCCAAACGTAAAACTTACTTTAGTTAGCACGAAGATCCCTCCTAATTCAATGTATACGCTACTATTATAGTACAGTTTAGCTCAAAAGACGGGGCTAAGTAGTCAATAATTAAATAAAGGTAAATTTACTTACAAAAAGTCAATAAATTTGCCAGATTCCCTTTTATCGCCTGGGGGAAGATAGTATAATATTAGTTGTATTAATGAATGTTGTCGTTACTAATGTTTAAGGAGGCTTTTATTTAATGGTTATTCTCTACACGTCTCCAAGTTGTACCTCTTGCCGTAAAGCGCGTGCTTGGCTGCAAGAACACAACATTCCATTTAAGGAACGAAATATTTTTTCTGAACCGTTATCACTTGATGAAATCAAGAATATCTTACGGATGACGGAAAATGGAACTGAGGATATTATATCTAAGCGATCCAAGGCTTATAAGAAATTAAACGTGGATTTAAATGAACTGCCAATGAAGCAGCTCTTTGCCCTGATCAGTAAGAATCCGGGTCTACTTCGGCGCCCAATCATCATGGATGACAAGCGTCTGCAGGTTGGTTACAATGAGGACGAGATTCGGCGTTTCCTGCCACGGAAGGTACGGGCTCTCGAATTAGCAGAGGCACAACGGAAGGCAAACTTAGTTTAATCTTTACAGAGAAGCGGTTATTGCTTCTCTTTTCTTTTAACTTTACTTTTATGAGAAAGGCTTTAGAATAGTAATTAATGATTTAAATTGCGGATCTAGGGGGTGCTGCCAATGGAAATGGAACACATTAATAAAAACACGATTCGCGTCCTAATCAATAATGATGACCTAAGTGCCCGTGGGATCACCATCCTGGATCTCCTGGGTGATCATCAACAAATCGAGGATTTCTTTTACAGCATCTTACGTGAAGTCGACACCGACCATCAGTTTCAAAACAACGATTCGGTGACATTTCAGGTAATGCCGACACAGAACGGTCTTGAACTGTTCATCAGTAAGAGTGATCCAAATGATCCTGATAGTGACCAGGCCGCTAACAATAAGCAGATTGCTGATTACATCAAGCAGAACCTGGCGCGCACTTCAGCTGCTCAGCAGGATCAGGCCGATGAGAGTCCCCAGCCGCAACCGGTCGAGATGTCTCAGGCGCCGGCAATGGAGTCTCACCAGGCCAACAGCTGGCGGGTCGTGGTCTTTGATTCCTTCGAAGACCTGATTGACTTTGCTCGAATCGCTGAAGATGATGATGTTGTGAGTGAGCTCTACAAGTACAATGGCAAGTATTATCTGGCCTTACAGTACTTTCAGACGGTTGACGGTGATGCTCTGATCAAGGATAGCCTGGCGCTCGCCTACGAGTACGGGAATCCAACCGCGGTGACGCCGGTGTACTTGAGTGAACACGGGAAAAAACTGATGGCGGTATCAGCCCTGCATACCATTCGCCACTACTTCAATTAAAACCAAGTACGAGATGATTTGTCTCGTGCTTTTTTACTTTCCTACCGTATATACATAGTAGGGGGGTGAGTGAAGTGCTGGTCGCGATGAAAAAGGGGCAACTGATTCTGGCCGAAGATGTCTGCGATAAAGATGGGTATTCCTGCCCGGGATGCGGTGAACCGGTGATTCTCCGGCGGGGCCGTCATAAGATCGCCCACTTTGCCCACCGGCCGGGGAGCAAATGCCAGCTTGGCGAGGGTGAGACGGCCGAGCACCTCCTTGGTAAGCGGCAACTTTTTCAATGGTACCAACAGCAGGGGCGGCACGTGGAATTAGAGGTCTACCTGCCAGCAATCAACCAGCGACCAGACCTGCTGTTGACGGACGGAAACAGGCGGGTGGCGATTGAGTTTCAATGCAGTCCACTAAGCCTACAGCGCCTTTCAGAACGCAATGCCGGTTATCGTCAGTGTGGCATTTACTTTCATTGGTTACTGGGGGCGCCTTATCAAGGGCGTCGTTTACAATCAGCTAAGATCGCCCAGTTTACCCAGGAGGTTGGTGGGTATCCCAGCCTCCTTTTTTGGGATACCCGGGTGGGCCACTTGGTTGTCAAACGGGACCTGGTGAGGTGCTCCTTTATCCGCCATTCAGTGCTGGAGCCGGGGGCAATTGTTAAATATCAGATGCGTCGTCTCAATGCGCTTCAGTACGGTCGCGGCCCGTGCCCGATGTTTATTCGTCAGTTGATTGTTAGCTTACCAGGTCACCGTCCACTGGCCACTTGTCCACTAGTCTGTCATGACGTAATTCCCAGCTGGCCAACCCTTGACGAGCCAGTGATTCTGTGGCGGATACGGATTATTGCCTGCCTCATGGATCAGCCGCTTTTTCACTATTGGTCCTATCAAGATTGGGAGGAGTGGTTAAATGAGCTTACCGGTGATCACTGGCTGGGCTATGGGTGTCTCGATGCTACCACTATCCATCAACAGTTAATTACAGCCTTTACCAACGACCTGTTAAGTTATCGGATCCTCCTTGCCTGTCCCGGTGGCTACCTCCTCTTCAAATATCCACGGTGGTTTGCTAATGTACCGGAAAAGGTAAACTTACTTAATCGGGGTAGGCTTTTGCAAGCGATTGCTTTAAAATAAAAAGAAAAGGGGATGAAGATAGTGGAAAAGCATACTTGTACAACACTCTTAGTAGGGAAGAAGGCCACCCTCGACGGTTCAACGATTGTCTGTCGGGAGGAGGACTATGGTAACGCCTTTGATCCGCAACGTTTTGTCTATGTTAAGGCGGCCGATCAGCCGCGCCATTATGAGAGCAAGACGACCGCCTTTAAGATTGACCTGCCTGACGATCCGGTTGGCTATACGTCCACCCCAGATGCCGACAGCTCCGCGGGAGTCTTTGCGGCCGGGGGAATCAATGAACATAACGTTAGCATGACCGGGACTGAGACAATTACAACCAATTCACGGATTCTCGGGATTGATCCTTTCAACACCACCGATGGGATTGGTGAAGAGGACTTTGTAACCCTGGTTCTGCCATATATCAAGACCGCGCGGGAAGGGGTTGAACGACTGGGGAAGCTGCTCACCAAGTACGGGACCTATGAGTCCAATGCCATCTCGTTTGGCGATCGTAACGAGGTCTGGTACTTAGAGACGATCGGTGGTCACCACTGGGCCGCAGTCCGGATTCCGGACGACGCCTTCGTGATTGCTCCGAACCGGCTGAACATTGCTGACTTCGACTTTGCGGCCGCCGATACCGCCTGTTCAGCTGACCTGAAGGACCTGATCGATCAAAACCAACTCAACCCGTCCTTCGATGGTCACTACAACCTGCGGCAGATCTTCGGTAGCCAGACGGTCACAGACACTCGTTACAACAATCCACGGGCCTGGTATGTTCAACACCAGCTCAGTGACACTCCGGTGGGCCAACCGACCGACCAGGACCTGCCATTCATCTGTCATCCACGGCACAAATTGTCAATTGAGGAGATCAAGCAGGTGATGAGTTCGCACTACCAGAACACACCATTTGATCCTTACGAGCATGATGAGGTCCCATACCGGTCGATTGCTCTCAACCGGAATCTGGAGCTCCACATCTTGCAGATCCGTAATAATGTTCCCGCTGCCATTGCCGGTGTTCATTGGTTGGCGTTTGGTCCCAACGCCTTCAATACGGTGGTGCCATTTTATGCAAATGTCAACGATACACCAGCCAGTTACCGGGATACCCCGGTTGACTACGCATCCGGTAACATGTACTGGTTGACGCATACCATTGCTGCGATTGGTGACCAGCATTATGCTCAGGCCCAATCCCTAGTTGAGGCGTATGAGCAAAAAGTGGTTGCGGCCACGCGTCAGCTTCAACGCACGACGGACCAGCAGACTGACGGGGATGATCCAAAGGCGCAATTGACCCAGGCCAACAATCAGATGGCGGATATTGCGATGAAGGAGGCCACGGCCCTGCTGGGCAAACTCGTTAAGATTGCGTTTGGTAAAGCTAAGCTTCGGTATTGATAAATAAAAAGATCAGGAATTTCCTGATCTTTTTTACTTCTGGATAATTTTTAAAGACGGCCGGTGGAACTGTGCAGCAAACTGGGCTGCACTCTGCTGCCGGTCGAGCTTGTTTTCTCGGAAGGCCTGGATGAGGGTTTCATAATCGAAGTCCGAAATTAAATATCCGTAGTCCGTCTGGTCGGTGTCAAAAACCACCGCAGTAGCTGTCTGGGTGACGCCTAGTTCGGCGGCCATCTGCTGGTCCTCTTGGAAGGCCTGGTGGGCGAGCTTAGAACGGCGGTCCTCCATGAACATCTCAAGGTCCAGATTGGCCTGCTTAGCAACTCTTTCGACGAGTTGGCGGGAATAATCAACTTGTTCCTTGACCATAGCGTCCTGAAGCTGCAGTAGGTAACGGCGGCCCCGCTTACGTCCCTGGAAGAGGGCGGCCTTGTAGTCCAAGATAACCTGGAAGATGGTATCGGCGACGTGTTGGCGAACCTTCAGATCACAACTGCTGAGGCCATACAGCTGCAACGTATCCGTAATTGTCTGCATGTTAAACAGTGGGACAAATTGATAATTAATTTTGGTATTCAATTCATGATCTACCCGTAAGACGTCATTTTCACAGCGGAAACAACGCATCCCCAAGGGGTTGACAAACAAATGAATCTCAAGCATCAACTGCTCCTCCGATCGATAAATAACTTTAAATTCTTTTGTAAACATTTCCAATTGTGGCAAAAAAAGTGCTTCTTGTAAAGTAAACTGCATTGGACCCACCAGCTCATTAAAGTATGCTAAAATAATATTCAGATTTAACAGGAGGCTTTAATATGATTGAAAATTGGCAGCACTTTCTATTGCCATATCAACAGGCCGTCAATGAATTAAAGGTAAAACTGCGGGGAATGCGCAAACAGTACCAGGAACAGGGCGAGCACTCACCGATCGAGTTCGTCACCGGGCGGGTCAAGCCCGTTGACAGTATCAAGGAAAAAATGGTTCGCCGTCATGTTCAAGAGGACCGACTGGAACAGGATATGCAGGATATCGCTGGTCTGCGGATCATGTGCCAGTTCGTCGAGGACATCTATGTGGTGGTGGACTTACTGCGGCAGCGCAGTGATATGACCATCCTAGAGGAACGGGATTATGTGACCAATGTTAAGCCTAGTGGTTACCGCTCCTACCACATCGTCATTGAATACCCCGTTCAACTGGTAACCGGGGAAAAGAAGATCTTGGCTGAGATCCAGGTACGGACCCTGGCGATGAACTTCTGGGCAACGATTGAACACTCCCTGAATTACAAGTACCAAGGAGCCTTCCCAGAAGAATTGTCGGCGCGGTTGCAGCGGGCGGCTGAGGCGGCTTTCCGACTGGATAATGAAATGTCGGAGATTCGTGAAGAAATCAAGGAGGCCCAGACCCTCTTCTCCCAGCGGACCGCGCAGCCGCTGAAGAAGGATGATGAGCAGGATAAGGAGGATGGCTCACACAATGAGAGTAGCGATTTATAATAACGAAACGGCTGAGTCCCAGCGGGTTACTAAGCTCCTGCGGGCCGAGATGGAGAAGGCCGGGCTGATTTACGACCAGGAAAAGCCTGAGGTCGTCATTACCATTGGTGGGGATGGCACCCTCCTATCGGCCTTCCACCACTATCAGAAGCAGCTGGACCGGGTCCGCTTCGTGGGAATTCACACCGGGCACTTGGGCTTCTACACTGACTGGCGTAACTTTGAAATTGATGACCTGGTTGATAGCCTGGTCAAGGATAGTGGCCAATCAGTTTCCTATCCCTTGCTCGACATGAAGGCTGTTTACTCAGATGGGATGGTCGACAGTTTCGTGGCCCTCAACGAGTCGACGATCCGTAACATCACCAAGACGATGGTGTGCGATGTCTACATCAATAACCAGCTGTTTGAAAACTTCCGGGGCGATGGCCTGTGTATCTCAACCCCAACCGGGTCAACGGCCTATAACAAGTCGGTCGGGGGCGCCATCATGGATCCGCACAGTGTTGGTTTCCAGCTAGCCGAAATGGCGTCACTGAATAACCGGGTTTTCCGGACCCTGGGTTCACCAATCATCTTCGGGGCCGATACCAAGCTGATGCTGCGGCTGCGGGACGTTAACGGCCATGTGATGACCTGCGACCGTGACCAGGTCATGCTGAAAAACAAGAAGGGTCAGCGCTACCTGATGGAACTGGCCTACCAGGTTTCGGAGAAGAAAATCAATTTTGCCCGTTACCGGCATACTAACTTCTGGAACCGGGTCAAGGATTCCTTCATTGGTGGGACCCGGTAATGGAGTTTACGTGGAAATACCAGCACCAGGTTCCCCGGCGCCTGCGATCAGCCCTCAGGATGGAGGGGGTGACCAGCTCCCTACTGAAGGTGGCGATCTACCACGGTGGTAAGATGCTGATCAACGGTGAGGAAAAGTGGGCAGTTGACATGGTCCATCCCGGTGATACCTTTACCCTGGTGTTGCCGGCCGAAACCGGAAATGAGCACGTGGAGGCCTACCCGGCGCCTATTCAGATTGTCTATGAGGACCGGGACTTCCTGGTTTTGAACAAGCCAGCAGGGGTGGCCACTGTGCCGGCCCATCATGTGGCGGTACCCGACAGTCTGGTTAACCGGGTCAAGTACTATTACCAAGAGCAGGGGTACGAGAACCAGGTAATCCATGTGGCCACCCGCCTGGATAAGGACACCAGTGGCCTGGTGATCTTTCCTAAGCACCGCTTTGCTCACGCCGTCCTGGATCGGCAACTGAAGAGCCACCTGGTGAAGAAGAACTATCTGGCCCTGGTGCAAGGGGCGCTTCCGGCGCAGCACGGCTACATCGATGCACCAATTATGCGGGATCCGGAATCGTTTGTTCAGCGAATGGTCGGTCAGGGTGGTAAACCCTCGGTGACTGAGTACTGGACCCAGGATAGGAACGAACAGGGAACCCTGGTGAAAATTCGCCTGCATACGGGGCGGACCCACCAGATCCGGGTGCACTTTACTTACCTGGGTCACCCTTTGTTTGGGGATGAAATGTATGGCCAGCCTTCCGCATTGATTGCTCGGCAGGCCCTTCATTGCTATTGGTTGCAGTTCTACAGTCCCTTTAAGCAGGACTACATCACCTTGACGGCTCCGCTACCGGAAGATATGACGGCAGCCATCAAGGCGGTCGGTTTAAAAGAACCATAGAATATACGAAATAAGCGGCGTTAAATGAAAGCTTTAGGCTTCATTTAACGCCGCTTTTCTTTAACTTAGTGCCGATTCCGATCGTGTAACTTCTCGTTGATCCGTTTAATATCATTCACCTGGGTGAGGCGGATGATGACCCAAATGATGACGTAGATAACGAGAATCATCAAAAAGGTTACCATGTCAAAGAACCAGTGGTTGATCCAGAGCATGATCATCACCAACCCTAGGGTTAACAGGAAATGACCTACCAGCGCGCTCAGGTAACTGATATCCAATTCAAAGAGAAGGGAGGCAACCCCAATTAAGCCACCAATTATGAGGACACTCCAGGTGTTGCGGGGTGTCGGCATTGTTGATTGGACCCGCGTGGTAATGATAATTAAGTAGGTAGCGGCCGCAAAGCCAACCCCAATACAGAAGCGCCGAAATAGTTTGCTCATCATAAATCTCACCTATAATCCTAAGTAGTCCTTAATCAGGGGGACAAACTTCCGGCTCACGGAAGTCTTCACACCGCCCAGCAGCTTAGCCACCATTGTCCCCGAAAAGCCGTTTTCCATTGATTGAAGAAAGTCCATGTTGATGATTGCAAAGCGCGACACCTGGATAAAGTTAGCAGCCGTTAACCGACTTTGGATGTCTTTGAGGTGACCATTCGTTTTAATCACGTGGCTAGTGGTATAAAAGGTTAGTTCGTTTTGATTGACCTCCACCATTACCAGATCTGCCGGTTTGACGATCACGAACTGGTCCGCTGTTTTCACCGGGATCGTCGATGAGGTTTGGTTAAAGGTGCCCAAGTACTGAAGAAGGCGGTCAACCTTAGTGTTCTTTTCACCGCTCAAAACTCGGACAACGATCTCGTCTTTTAAGTTTTGGTCTTGCTGGTATTCAATTTTCATCGCTCCAGCTCCTCAATATCTAATTTTGTCTATATTTTAAGTGATCAATTGCTATTAGTAAAATTAGACTCGCCATTATCCCGACAATTACCAGGGTTAATTCATCATTAAGGTTTAGTAAATGCTGGTGAATGGTTAACCGGATCCCCAGGAAATCAATTAATTGCTGGCGAATTGCTCCAGGAAAATCATTGTTTACGAAGTCCTTCATTAGTACTTGGCGGTATGCGGCAGCAATATAGGAACCGGGGAAGAGCTTCACCAATCGCTGCATCCCATGCGATAACACTCCTAATGGCATGTAGGTTGCGACCAGGAAACCGGTTAAAGTGCCGACTAAAGCGGCTACCCGGCTGTAAACGGTGTGCTGCCGGATAAATGCAACAATTAACTGACAGCAGCCGGTGGCAAATAGAGTATTGAGCAGTGTGATCAAAAATAATTGGGGAAAATTGGCACTGAGGTTGATTACTAACCGATCTTGCCAGTAAAAGTAGCCACTCATTACGATCAACATGATGACCTGCATAAAGAAACTGACAATTGCTGTGCTGGCTAAGTATGCGATGGTGATCCTAGTTGGGGTCAAGGCAGTCATCTGTAAATCCCAATCAATATTTTTCTCGCGATCACTAACTAATTGCCCGCTGACCGCAAATGCTGTCGTTATTCCGGTAATGGCTAGAATACCACCAATCACCCAAGCATCGAGAGCTTGGTGAACGTGTGGGAGGGTTCCCCAGGAAGTTGCCATGTTTTTCTGGAGAAAGCCAATGTAAATAAAAAATGAGATTAATGCTCCTAAGAGCGACATCAATACGCCCACTCGATTTTGCAAATATAATTTGATATTACGTTTAACTAAAGCCGCCATTATTGAAGCTCCTTTCCCGTTATGTTGATAAATGCATCATCCAGGCTTCCTCGCTGGTATTCGAAATCATTCAGGTGGGCCTGCAAGCTATTGACTACTTGTAGGGCCTGCTTACTTGTCAAACCTTCCCATTCATAGGTTTGATCGGCAATTAGGGTACCGGATGCCGGTGTTGTTTGGTCTTTGAAATAGAGCTTCAGGTGACTTTTCGCGTACTGGTGGCACAGTTCTGTTGCCGAACCGTGAGCAAGAATATTACCATTTTCCAGAACGTAAATCAGTTCTGCCGCGGCTGCTTCTTCCAAATAATGGGTAGTTAAGAAAATGGTTAGGCCCTGTTCGTGCTGAAGCTTCCGTAAAAGCGTCCAGATTGCTTGGCGAGTCTGAATATCCAATCCCGTTGTCGGTTCATCTAGAAATAGTAGATTAGGGCGGGCAAGCAGTGCACGGGCAATATCAACGCGCCGCTTTTGCCCACCGGAGAGGGTTCGATAACGCTGTGTTAAAAAGTTTGTCAGTCCGGTTAACTGAATTAGTTCATCAACCCAAGCCTGGTCAACATGCCGGTACATTTGAGCACGACTCGTCAAATTCTCTTTGACTGTTAGTTCATCATCAAGGACACTATCTTGAAAAACAATGCCAATTTTTAAATTATTCGTATAAGAAATGACGCCGGCAGTTGGCTTAATTAGGCCCGTCAGCATTTTGATTGTCGTCGACTTTCCCGCACCGTTTGTTCCCAGGTACGCAACCAGGGAACCGGCGGGAATCTTGATATCAAGTCCGTTAACAGCCATCTTATGACCGTATTTCTTAGTTAAATTGTGTGTGGTTATCAGCATTCTTCTCACCTCACGTCATAATTTAGCAGGTTCGAAAAGAAAAATACTGTTCTATCATCCCAGTGGTAAAAATAGGGATGCTAGTTGTTGTTCCTAGCGCCTAAAATTCAACGGGAATGAATTCAAGGGCAAAAAATTGACCACTCGCTTGGCAAATAGGACCGTTTGGCGATAATCTGCTTACTGTACGCCGAATACTTGCTAAGATGGTTACAACAATTATCAATCCAGAGGAGAACTTAACAATGCAACTATCTTCCATCTTCTTATACGCACTCATTGTCATTTACGTTGTCTACAAACAATTGCAGCCTAAACGCATCAAATCTTCCCAGAAGAAGCTTCTGGTGCTGGTCCTGTTGGGCTGTTACTTCACCCTCCAGGCTGTTGATGAACACCGCCTGACTTTAACCGCTATGACGGTGATGGAGTTATTCGTATCGCTGGTTGTGCTTGCCATTGGTTTCGGCGCCTGGCGGGCAATGACCTGTAAGGTTTGGCAGGAGAATGGGACCTATTACCGGCAGGCAAGCTGGTTCACCCTTCTCCTGTGGGTATTGATGATCCTTCTTCACGGCACTATCGACTACCTGACTAAGACTGGTTCAGCGACGATGTTCCTTTACCTGGCGTTAACGCTGTTTACCCAGCACTATGTATTAGCGCTGCGGATGCAAAAGGCTTAATGTATAAAACATTTCAATCCAAAAAACGCTCCCAACTGATCGAGTTTTTCGAACAATTAGGGGCGCTATTTATATATGGTATGAAGAAAATACTTTGGTTACGCCAATTTTTGATTTTCTAAATTACTTCCACTTCATGACGCAAACTGGTTCTGGGCAGGCAACGTCCTTTTGGAGGAGTTCCAGCTTACCAGTGTCTGCATCCCGCTTGTAGAGGGTCAGGTTGTCAGAGTTCTGGTTGGAGGCCAACAGGTAGGATTCGTCCTTGCTGAGGTTGAAGTCCCGTGGGAAGTCACCCTCAGTGGAGATGGACTGAATGTGCTTGACGGTGAAGTCTGGTTGAACAGCGAAGACTGCGATCGTGTTCTCACCACGGTTAGAAGTGTAGATGAACTTACCATCGCTGGAGAAGCGAATAGCAGCAGCCCCATTGTGAGCAGTCCAGTCATCAGGGATGGTCTTAATTGTCTGGACGTGGGTGAAGCTGGCGTCGTTGGCGTTGTACTTCAGGACTTCCATCTTGCTACTCAGTTCACCGAGCACGTAAGCGTACTTACCATTCGGGTGGAAGGCGATGTGACGAGTCCCAAAGCCATCTTCACACTTGTAGCGGGAAACAGCGGTCAGCTTGCCATCAGCAGAAACGTCATAGATCACGATCAGGTCCATTCCGAGATCACAAACGACTAACCGCTTGTCAGGAGTCAGATCAGCGAAGTGAACGTGTGGTGCTTCCTGTTCTGGCCGTGGACCAGTAGCCCCCTGGTGGGTAACAGAATCGGTTTGCGTCAGAGTGCCGTCTTCGTTGATCCGGAAGACATCGACCTTAGCAGTGTGGTAGTTGGCACTGTAGAGCAGGTGCCGTTCACGGTCGAGGCCAACGTATGCCGGTGGGGCACCAGCGGCCAGAACCTTGCTGAGCATCTTGGCGTTGTCGTCCTTGAGGGAGTAGGATGCAACCCCACCCTGGTCATCGATTTGCTTGATAGCGTAAACCCGGTCGTTGCTGCCAACTTGCAGGTAGGCTGGCTTTTGTGATGGGATGGCCAGCCGGACGTTAGAGAGCTTGCCGGCATCGTCGTCTAAGGTGACGGCATAGACCCCTTTACTGTCCTTCTTAGTATAAGTTCCAATTAAAAAATTCTCTTCCACTTTGGGAGCCTCCTTTGAAAATGCTTACTTATATAATAGCAAAATTATGACTATGGTAAACTATTAATATTAAGAAAAAGTAAAAAGGACGGATCAATTGTGAAGAAGATAGAAAAACAGCGGCAGTTTGTGAGCCAACACCTAGACCTCTTCCGGTGCCCAACTTGTCACGAGTCATTCACTGAGCTGCAGGGGAATAGCATCATCTGTAGTCAGGGTCACCGAATTGACTTCAACAAGCACGGCTACCTGCATTTCCTAAATGGGGCGGCCGACACGGAATATGGCCGGGAAATGTTTCTGGCACGGCGCCAGCTTCTGACTGCGGGCCTGTTTAAGCCGATCGTTAAGGCAGTCGCTGCGGCCCTGCCGAACCGTCCGTTGAGGATTTTGGATGTGGGGACGGGTGAGGGGACGCCGCTTTATCAATTGGCGGCGTTACGTCCAGATCTAGACGACTGCCTGGTGGGGTTTGACATCTCCAAGGCCGGGGTGACGCTGGCAACGCAACTAGCAATGGACGCCTTCTTCTGTGTGGCGGACCTGCGGCAATTACCGTTTAACGATCACTCATTTGATGCCGTTGTCGAGCTGTTCTCACCGTCGGACTACGCGGAATTTAACCGGGTGCTGGCTCCTGGCGGGACGCTGGTCAAGGTGATTCCCAATGCTGATTACCTGGGGGAGCTGCGCCACCTGTTGTATGATGATGAAGATCAGCACGCCAGCTATGATAATTCCCGGGTCAAGGAGCTGTTCGCCAAGCATTACCCGAATTGCCAGACGCAACGGGTTCGCTACCGCTTCGCCATCCCGGATGGGTTGCAATCAGCCCTGGTCGAGATGACCCCATTGCACTGGGGACGGGGTGCTAAAAAGCTGACTCCCGAAGAGCTTGCCGCGTTCCGTGAAGTGACGGTTGACGTCAGCTTATTAATCGCTAAAAAAATTTAATAAAGTGTTTGCACAAACGACAAAATAGTGATAAAGTACCATATGAGAAATCGTTTAGCAGTTGACATCGAACAGATTCGTTGGTAACTGCTAAAGAGTACTTCATTAAAGCAGCGTTTCGCCGTGCCCACACCGAGACCCTGCTTTTTTTATTTTTCTGAGGAGTTTTTAGTTATGACCAATCACATTGTATTATTTGAACCATTGTTTCCTGCTAATACGGGTAACATTGCCCGGACCTGTGCGGGAACCAACACGGAACTACACCTGATCAAACCGCTGGGCTTCTCGACCGATGACAAACATATGAAGCGGGCGGGCCTGGACTACTGGGATAAGGTCAAGATCACCTACCATGATGACCTCCAGCAGTTTGTGGAAAGCGTGCCCGATATCAGTAAACTGTACCTGGTTTCTAAATTTGCCAGCCGTGACTATACCGACGTGGATTACAACACTGAGGGTGATCATTACTTCCTATTCGGCAAAGAAACGACCGGGCTGCCTGAGCAGTTCATGCGCCGTTACCCGGAGAATGCCATCCGGATTCCGCAAAACGATGATAATATTCGGGCCCTTAATCTCTCCAACAGTGCGGCCATTGTTATCTACGAGGCGTTGCGGCAACAGAGTTTTCCGGGTCTGGCGCGGGTGCACACCTATCACTTTGACAAGTTAAAGTAGTTTGAGGAGGGTATATGGCACAGCGGAAGAAAACAACAAAAAAGCGCCGTTCACGACGTAGTTCTACCGCCAAGCAGCACCGCCTGATCAATAATTTAGTGGGGATTATTGTTGTCCTCCTAATGCTGGTGGGGCTGTTTAACCTTGGCGCCTTAGGAGCGGTCATTCAAGGACTATTTAAGCTTCTGGTTGGGGCCAGCTACCCGGTGTTGATGCTGATTGTCCTCCTTTATGGCTTTGGCTTTGCCCTGTACGCCCGGTGGCTGCACTTTACTCCTCGGCGAATTGTCGGGTTCGTGGTCTGCTACCTGGGGTTATTGATCTGGCTGCATGTCTTAATGATGAACCAGCTAAATGTCCACGCGAAGATTCCCGCAGTTACCTGGAGTAACCTGAGTAAGGCCCTCCTCAATGGCGACAGTACCCTGCCAATTGGTGGGGGAATGTTGGGGGCCTATCTCTATGCAGCCTGTGATGTCCTAGTCGACCGGATCGGGACCGCTATTTTTGCCTGGCTATTGATGGTCAGTGGGGTAGTGATCTTCTTCGCCCTGCCATGGCGTGATTTTCTTCGGCTCTGTGGTCACCTGGTCCAACGGCTGATGACCGCTCTTCATGCAGGAGGCCAGGAATTATCGGCTAAGGTAAAGCAGCCTGGGGTGACGGCCCCAGCTTCAACCACTGCAGGAACGTCGCTTGGTAGGAAGGTCCAGGATTTCTTTAAGGACGATGAGCCGGAAGAGAC
>CAMFOZ010000035.1 GCA_945971245.1 uncultured Lactobacillus sp. | reverse complement strand
CTGTTGACAAACGTCGACACAGTATTCTAGAATACAAGTATCAATTTCGAAAGGAGCCGAACCCATGTCATTCATTAAATCTGCAATGTGTTGTCAACCTTCAAGTACATTCGGACAAACTGACATGAGTTCAGCTGGCCGTTTTCTTTGAGGTTGACTTTTTTAATCTCACGAAAACCCGCTTAAAGTAGGCAAACGCCACCGATCATGTCATTGATCGGTGGCGTTTTTTGTATTCAAAGAAAGAGTGATTATTTATGAGTTTAAGTCGTGAAACCGTCCTTAAGGCACTACATAACGAAACCGTTGACCAGATTCCTGCATCATTTTGGCGGCACTTCGCTGATAACGAGTTTACCAACGCCGCCACTACCCCTAGCGTTTTGACAACCAATCTGAACGGCCACCGGGACTACTACCAGGCCGTTGACGTTGACTTCGCCAAGACAATGCTCGATGGCTACTTCCCCTACCCCTTCCATGGTGTTAGCGATCCCAAGAACATCGCTGGCCTCCATAACTTACGGCCAATCGAAGATAATGATCCCTGGCTGACTGGTCAGGTAGCCCTGGCCGAAAAGCAAAAACAACTTGCTGGTGACCGGCCAACGTTTGTCACCATGTTCTCACCACTGTTCCTCCTGAAATGGGCACTGATTGAGCACTACCAGGAACCACTGTTGCTGGCTGACAAGCGCTTCGCCGACATGTACGAAGAGGATCCCCAGCTCGTTCTCCACGTTCTGAAAATCATCAGTGACGACCAGAAGAAGGTTGCCAAGGCCCTGATGACCACCGACATCGATGGCATCTACTACAGCACCCAGGAGATCCAGGATGAACGGACCAGTAATCCGCAGTTCTTTGAAGAGGTAATGGAGCCGATCGATATCGACGTTCAAAATGCCATCAATGCCGTCTCCCC
The DNA here is from genome assembly GCA_945971245.1 of uncultured Lactobacillus sp. Lineage (GTDB taxonomy): Bacteria > Bacillota > Bacilli > Lactobacillales > Lactobacillaceae > Limosilactobacillus. The sequence continues at coordinate 13,865 of CAMFOZ010000035.1, read as the reverse complement.
ACTTAACATCCTGCACATCTGCGGATTTGACGGGGCCGACAACCATCTGGATTGGTTCGTTAACTACCCATTGCAAGTCATCAACTGGGCGACCGAGACCGATGGCTACTCCTTGGCCGCTGGTAAGAAGCTCTTCGGTGATCGGCCGGTCATGGGTGGCCTGGACAACAGCACCAAGGGAATCCTCTACTCCGGCACTAAGCAACAGATCCAGGACAAGGTCCACGCACTGATCAGCGAAGCCGGTAACCAAGGGGTCCTACTCGGAGCCGACTGCACGGTTCCACGTGACATTGACTACGACCACCTGCGTTGGGCAATTGAAGCCGCACATAACTAAAGGAGGCAGGAACTTGCTACTAACGGTTAAAGACTTACACAAATCATTCAACGACCGGGAGATCCTCAAGGGGATTGACTTCCATATTCAAAAGGGTGAGATCGTCGTTATGATCGGCCCGTCTGGTTCTGGGAAAACCACCTTCCTGCGTAACCTCAACTTCCTGGAACACGCTGACCAGGGCTCAATGGACTTTTCCGGTCACCAGATTGACCTGGCCAAGCCGGACAAGAAAGATGTGCAGTGGGTTCGGCGCCACTCTGCGATGGTTTTCCAAAACTACAACCTCTTCAAGAATAAAACGGCCCTGCAAAACATCGCTGAGGGACTGATCTATGCCCAGGGGATGGCCAAGGACAAGGCCAACGCCATCGCTACCAAGGAATTGGCCAGCCTGGGGCTTAGCAAACAGGCCCAGCTCTATCCTTCCCAACTCTCCGGTGGTCAGCAGCAGCGGATTGGAATTGCCCGGGCCACGGTCTTGAATCCCGAGATCATCCTCTTCGATGAGCCAACCTCCGCCTTGGACCCCGAGCTGGTCGGTTCCGTACTTGGTGATATGCGAAAGCTCGCCGAGGCTGGCCAGACGATGATCATCGTCACCCACCAGCTTGGTTTTGCCCGGCAGGTGGCCGACCGGATCGTCTTCTTCGATGAGGGCAAGATCGTCGAAGAGGGGGCCCCACAAGACCTGTTTGACCATCCTCAGAACAAACGGACGGCGCAGTTCCTGACGGCCCTCAGCAATGCCAACTAAGGGAGGCGACCACCATTGAGTAACACCAAAATACTGGGCGTAATCCTGCGGGGGCTGCCAAATACCCTCTACCTGCTGGTTCTCTCCTTTATCTTTGCGACCATCCTGGGGATCTTCTTGATCTGGCTGGACCTACGAAAGAACCGGGTCGCCACCGGGATCGCCCATGTCTACCTCGGGCTGATTCGGGGGACGCCACCACTGCTGATGCTTTTGCTAGCCTACTACGGACTGCCGGTCCTCCTGAAGACCATCGGGATCAATATCGACGGCTGGACCAGGTTAACCTTCGGGGTGCTGGGCCTGTCACTGGGCTGGAGTGCCTACCTGTCAGAGGCTTTCCGGAGCGCCTACCTGTCCGTTGATCCTGGCCAGCTGGAAGCGGCTAGGTCAATCGGGCTACCTGATCGCACCACCTTCTGGCAGATCTTGATCCCCCAGGCAACCATCATTGCCCTACCAAACATCGAGAACCTGGTCATTGGTCTGGTCAAGGCAACCTCACTGGTCTACGTCCTGGGCCTCTATGACCTTTACAACGAGGCCTCGAACCTCTCTAACCAGACGGCCGGAATCCACCAGCTCCGGATCTTTATCCTCCTGGCATTGACCTACTGGGTAATCGTCCTGGTCATCGAGGGAATCTTCCGGTTGATCAGGAATCGCTTCGCTGCCATCCGCATTTAGCTGAAAGGAGGAAATGCTCTTGTTTGACTTAAACTTTGCGCGGGAGTCATTCGGTCAGATCTTGGCGGCTGCTCCCCTCACCCTCCTGGTGGCAGTAGTAGCAACCCTCGTCGGCCTGATTCTCGCCATCCTGGTTGCCATCGCACGGGAGAAGAAGATTCCCGTCCTCTCCCAGGTGTTGGCAGTCCTGGTGTCCTTTATCCGGGGAACCCCCATCCTGGTTCAACTCTATGTGGTCTACTATGGACTACCGCAGCTGCTGGTCCTGATGCGGAGCTGGGGTTGGAACACCAATCCGGACGGCCTCCCCGCCATTGTGATTGCCTTTTCCGCATACGGGCTCAACGCCATGGCCAACCTTTCGGAGAGTATCCGTTCTGCCTACCACTCGGTGGATTACCGCCAGTATGAAGCGGGCCTGGCCGTGGGGATGACCCCGTTTAAGACCATGACCCAAATCGTGGTCCCGCAATTGATCACCAACCTGATCCCTAACTTCACCAACATCTTCTTGGACCTGATCAAGGACACCGCACTGATCTACAACATCGGCCTGGTCGAGATCATGGGGCAGGCCAACATTGTCTCGTCAATCGGGTTCAAGTACCTCGAGACTTACACCGACGCACTAGTTATCTACATCGTCATCTGCTGGATCTTCGCTAAGATCTTCCAGCTGATCGAGGACCGGCTGCGTCGTCGTTATGCGCTGAACTAATATTTAAATACTGAATTTATAAATAATCATCAATAATAAAGGAGTTAAAAATCATGAAGTTATCTCAATTAGTTACCCGTGCGGCCCTGGCCGGTTTGACCATCCTGGGGCTCTCCACTGCAGCTGGTTCTGCCTCTGCCGCCACCACCGTCACTGTCGCCGCACCAAATGGTAATTCACCATACATCATCAACACCGACCATGGGGCCAGCGGTTACTACGGTGAACTGATCAAGCGAATCGACCGTGACCTGCCACAATACAAGTTCAAGACAACCTTTACCTCCCAAAACGCGGTCTTTGCTGGCCTGCAGTCTGGGAAGTATGACGTTGCTATGTCCAACTTCTGGTACAACAAGCAACGTTTCAATAACTACTACCACACCCGGGCCAATGGGCTGGATGACCTCCGCCTGGTTGAACGGAAGAACGGTAAGAAGGCCAACTCCCTCGCCGAAGTTGCCAAGAAGAAACTGACCGTGGTTCCGGTATCCACCAGTGATGCTCGTTACAGCCTGCTGGAAAACTACAATCAACAGCACCCAAACAACAAGCTCAACCTCAAGGGGATCGGTGACCAGACGACCGGGGACGCCCTGAAGCAGGTTGCCCAAGGTAAGTACGACGTGGCCGTTTACCCTTACGCCGCCTACAAGTCAGTTCAAACGACCTCTGCCGGTAAGAACCTGACCGCCTCCAAGTCAATCGGTCTGGAGAGCTCCTACTTCCTCCTTCACAAGAGTCCTGCCAACAAGAAGCTGACGCAGGCCATGAACAAGGAACTCCAGAAGCTCCACGACGACGGCTACTTGGAAAAGTTGACCAACAAGTACCTGTACGAGAACACCTTCAAGCTGCCTGGTGCCCAGAAGGAATTCAACGCCCACAACTAATCATTCACTGAGGACACAAAAAAGCGGATCATCACTGATCCGCTTTTTTATTATGTTCTAAACCTGCAGCTCGTCGAAGAACTTCGTCGCGTCCGTCTGCACCATCGTGAATTCACACGGCAGGTTCAGCTTCTGCTGGTTAATTGCCAGAACCTGGGCATCCGGGTTCCGGTACTCCAGTAGTCCGGCAAACGGGTAGACCTTCATGGAGGTTCCCACAATCACAACCAGGTCAGCTGCCTGCATTGCCCGGACGGAATTCATGATGTCATCCTGCTTGATTCCCTCATCATAGAGCACAATGTCGGGCCGCAATGAACCGCCGTCCTTGGCGTGAAGCCGGCTCTTCAGGTAGTCAGCTACCGGCACCGTCTCCCCGCACTTCTCACAGTAAACGTGGTAGAGGTTTCCATGGAAGTCGATCAGATGGGTTGTTCCCGCCTCCTCATAGAGGTTATCAATGTTTTGCGTGATTACCGTTGCCCGGTCCTGGTTGGTCAGGGCCGCCTGCTTCTGATGGATCACATTGGGCTTAGCATCTGGAAAGTAGAGGTTCTTCTTGCAGAACTCATAGAAGCCCTCTGGATCACTGCTGAAGTAACGGTGACTTAGGTAGTACTCGGCATTCTTGTCCTGGGTGTAGAGCCCATTAGCCGAACGGAAATCCGGGATCCCCGAGGCGGTTGAAACTCCGGCCCCGGTCAGGAAGACGATCCGCTTAGCATTATCGAATAGTTGCTGAATTTGCGTGTCCATAGACTCACTTCCTTACAATGTATGGCACGCTGTGTTCTTCTAAGAACTTCTTCACGGGCATGTCGTAAATCCGCTTGAAGAACTCTGGCGCATTGGATTGCGGTGCTTCAATGGTGAAGGAATTCTGCCGGTCACTCCGCCGCAAGCCGACGTAGGCCCGCTTGGTCGTGCCCCGCTCCTTCATATCGGAATGGAAGATCTCGAAGACCTGCCGCATCTCCAGCCGCAGCTGCCGCTCACTCAGTACGGGTGAAACGGTCGTGTATTCGTTATTGTGCAGTGCTGGCAAGCCCCACTGTTGCATCTGTTCATCAAACAGGGAGTAGATCTTGATGATCGTCCGCCGCATGTCGAATGGTGACTTGATTGGCTTGGCCGTGATCTCTTCATAGATCTTCTGGGCTGCCGCCAAGGCTTCCGGATAGTTTTCCTGGAAGCGGTCGGCGAACTTGTCAAAGTGGTCACCATAGAAGACCAGGGCATCGAGAATCGTCAGCAGGCGCAGGGTCCGCTCGTCATCGTCCTTGGCCCCCTCCTTGGTCAGGGTGTGTTCAACGCCCTTCCAGTATTCCTCTTCGATCTGGTCATTGATCAGGCCGTGCTTACGTTGTTCAGCAACCACTACCCGGTGAACCGCCACGTTGTAGAGGTCCGTGGACATGATCATCATCTGCTCATCGAGTTCCTTGTCCCCAAGTGACAGCTGGAAGAAAATCTGCGGGAACCCCTTGAGCAGCATCAGCAGGTGCAGTAACTCGTGGGAGGCGGTGTAGTTAGGTTCCGTCAGGTCGGTCACAATGATAAAGAGACCGCCGGGTAGGGTCTTCTGGGTGGCTTGATCATGCCGCACGTAGCCAGACTTCTCACCGTGGAATTGGACAAAGACCGTGCCATCTGGGTAGAGTGAATTGATTTCATCCAACAGGGCCTGGTTTGTCGTGTTTAACTTAATTTCTTCTTCGCTCATTATTGATCCTTTCTAATTTCAGCTAATACCAGCCGGGCCGTTTCCTGGTCAACGTGAGTGGCTTTAGCTAACCGGGTGGCTACCAACGGAACCTCCGCTGGCTTGGCGCCGACACTCACGGCTAGTGACCGGTACTGGAGCTTCATGTGTCCAGCCTGGATCCCTGTTGTTGCCAGGGCACGCAGGGCGGCCAGATTTTGGGCCAATCCAAGGCTAGCTGTTACCGCCGCTAGCTCTTCGGCCGTCTTAATCTTACTAATTTGATAATTGAGTTTCGTCATTGGGTTCAAACCGATTGAACCACCGACCACGCCCACCGGTAGGGGCAGGGTCATTTCACCATGCAACTTACCGTCGACAATGGTCCAAGTGCTAAGCCCACGATACTGACCACTACGGGCAGCATACGCATGGGCCCCGCTCTCAATTGCCCGCCAGTCGTTACCACTGGCGATCATCACGGCATCAATTCCATTCATGATCCCCTTGTTGTGGGTGGCTGCCCGGAACGGGTCCACCTGGGCGAGGGCACTGAGCTTGGCGATCTGTTGGGCCACCTGATCACCGGGCTGCTGCCTGGTGGCCAGCTTGGCAAAGTCAACATCACAGCTGACCGTCTGCAGACTGTTGGTTGCCAGGTTACTCAAAATGGCAACCAGGACGTGGTAACCCTGGGCGGTCAGCTCGCGGCCAACCGCCTCGGCCATTGTGTTAACGCTGTTGGCCCCCATCGCTTGGCAGACGTTGATTCCCAGGTCGACACTGATGAAGTCGCCGGGGGTCCGCACGTTCATTGACTGGGCGCCCCCACCACGGCGTTGCATCGACGGGTGGGCCGTATTGGCCACGGCCAACAGGTGGTCACGCTGGGCAGTCAGTTTTTTAACTGTCCCCGGAACATCGTCAACGTCGGTCAAGACGACCTGACCGACCAGTTCCCGGTGCTGTTGAGGCGCGGTAAAGCCGCCGCTGGCCTGAACCCGCTTGGCGCCGTTGCTGGCAGCAGCGATCACCGAGGGTTCTTCCACGACCATCGGGACAACATACTCCTGCCCGTTGACGGTGAGGTTCAACCCCACCCCTTCCGGCAGGCTGTAGTCAGTTAGGTAGTTCTCCACCAGCTCGTTACCCAGCGTCGTCGCATGCTCGGCTAGGGCCTGCGTCACCGATTGGGGGAGGTGGAGGGCCGTGGTTAGCCGTTCGCGCCGGGCCTGGGGATCAATTCGGTAAAACTCATGTTGCCAATCACTCATTGTGGTCGCTTCCTTTGGTTAACGTACTCGGTGATAATTCCTTCCCGGACACCACTCTCCGAGAAGATCACCCGGCCATCACTGTTGCGCTGGAGCAGGCTGACGAGGGGTAGCATCCCCCCGACAATAATATCCGCCCGTTCTGGCTCCAGCCCGGGCATTCGCTTGCGCTGGGCCAGGTTGCGGTTCAACAACTCCCGATAAGTGGCAAATACCACTCGTGACGAGAGCTGGTAGCCATGGATTGACCGTTGCCGACGATGACGGTGGTGGTAGGACCAGGTCATCCGGGCCAGCGTCCGGTTAGCACCCCCCAAGAGGACAATTGGTACCCGGGTCGCATACCGCAGCCAGGGAATCTTGGTCAGCCGTTCATTCATTGCCACCTGGGCCCGAAACAAGTCGGCGGACCGCACATAGCCGTTTAAGTGGAACTGCTCCGACAGGGTCACGGCGCCGACTGGGATCGAGATCAGGTCCCGCGCCCGTCGCTGTTGGACTAACACCAGCTCACAGCTTGCACCACCGACATCCAGAATCAAACAGTGGTTTAACTTCATCGTCCGAATCACGCCTAGGTAGTCGTAGTAGGCTTCCTTCTTCCCCGAAAGGACCTGGAGACGAATTCCGACCTCTTTTTGGACCCGGTTGAGGAACTCCTGCCGGTTACGCGCTTGGCGCACCGCCGCCGTCGTAATCGCCCGCACCTGGGTATGGGGCATCCCTTCATAGATCTGCTTGAAGCGCTTCAGGGCGGCAATGGTCCGGTTCATGGCGTCTTCTTGCAGCATCTTTTCCCGACCCATTCCTTCTGACAGACGGGTATTCTCCTTGACCCGCTTGATTTCACGAAAACGGCCATCCGGAGCGATTTCGGTGATCGCCATCCGGGCCGAGTTAGAGCCGAGGTCAACAATCGCGAGGTTTTCCACTATTTTCACCTCCGCTTTTTACTTTATTTTTTCTTAGAAAACATCCTCTTTATGTTACCATGTTCCGCGCTGTGAAACACTAATAACTACCCAGCAGAAAGAAATTTTCTTACATTAAAAGGGACCGCTCACGGCAGGTGATTGCCGGGAGCAGTCCCAATCCAATTTTTTCAATTATAACTAGCCAAAGTAGTTGATTCCAATGGCGTCCCGAACTTCCTTCAGGGTCTGGTTGGCAACCTCATTGGCCTTAGCTGAGCCTTCCATCAGCACTTGGTCAACGTAGTCCAGGTTAGCCGCATATTCTTCACGCCGCTTCCGGATTGGTTCCAAGACTGCCTGGAGGACATCGTTTAAGTGCCGCTTGATCTTGACGTCACCGAGGCCCCCGGCTTGGTACTGTTCCTTCAGTTCCGCCACGTGCTCCTTGTCTGGATCAAAGATGTCCAGGTAGGTGAAGACCGTGTTCCCCTCCACGTGACCAGGGTCGCTAACCTTGATGTGGGTTGGGTCGGTGTACATTGACATGACCTTCTTCTGAATGGTATCAGCGTCATCAGACAGGTAAATGCAGTTTCCCAGGGACTTACTCATCTTGGCATTACCGTCGAGGCCCGGAATCCGGCCCTCACCCTTTGGTGGGAAGACGCCTTCTGGTTCGACCAGGATGTCTTGTTGGTAAATCCGGTTAAAGGTCCGGACGATCTCCCGGGTCTGTTCCAGCATTGGCTCCTGGTCATCACCAACCGGCACGGTGTCGGCCTTGAAGGCGGTGATGTCGGCCGCCTGACTGACTGGGTAGATGAAGAAGCCGGCTGGTACACTCTCACCGAACTTCTTCTGCTTGATTTCCGTCTTAACAGTTGGGTTCCGCTTCAGCCGGGAAACCGTAACCAGGTTCAGGTAGTGCATCGTCAATTCACTCAGTGCCGGGATCTGAGACTGAACCAAGATCGTTGACTTCTTGGGATCAATGCCCACGGCCAGATAGTCTAGGGCCACCTGGTGCAGACTGTGGCGGATCTTCTCCGGATCACGGGCGTTATCGGTCAGGGCCTGTTGGTCGGCAATCATGATGTAGGTGTCATACTTACCAGTATTCTGCAGGGCCACCCGGTTCTTGAGGGAACCAACGTAGTGTCCAATATGGAGCTTGCCAGTTGGCCGGTCACCAGTTAAGATTACGTGTTTCTTTTCTGTCATAATTAATTCCTCCTTAAATGATAAAAGCGCCCTATTAGCCATCGACTAATAGGACGCTTGCGCGCGGTGCCACCTAAATTGCAAAATTAATTTGCCACTCTTAATAAAAGTTATTAAGTTGTAACCACTTCGCGCTTTGGGAACCTTCACACCAACCGTTCCTCGCTGTTCTCACGCTACTAAATATGCCTATATTTTAAGCCCTTTTACTGCTAAAAGGCAAGTCTCCCGCAGCCCACGTTTGCAAACACTTGTTCGCCATTCTGGTATCCAGTATAATAGAGATATCAATAATCTGGAAAGGAGGAGCCATAGTGGCTACTTACCTGGCAATTGACCTAAAATCATTCTACGCCTCCGCCGAGTGCGCCGACCTGGGCTACGACCCCCTAAATACCAACCTGGTGGTCGCCGATGCCAGCCGTACCAGCAAGACCATCTGCCTGGCAGTCTCCCCGGCCCTCAAGAAGTTTGGTCTGCCTGGCCGGCCCCGTCTGTTTGAGGTCGAACAGCGGGTGGCCGAACTCAACCGTCAGCGGGCTAAGCAGGTGAGCGACCACCGCCTGGCCGCCTGGAGTTCCATTTTCCGCGATGAGCTCCTCCGTTCACCCAGTCTCAAGATCGAATACAAGGTGGTCCCACCCCGGATGGCCTTCTACCTGCAGCGCAGCGCTAAAGTCTACGAGATCTACCTCCGCTACCTGCCACCAGCCAAGATCCATCCTTACTCCATCGATGAGGTCATGATGGATATCACCGACTACCTGGCTAGCCACCACACAACCGCTCACGATCTGGCCAAGGAGATTATCCAGGTAATCCAGGCTGAGACTAAGATCACAGCTACTGCCGGAATTGGCGATAACCTCTACCTCGCTAAGGTCGCCATGGACATCGTGGCCAAGCGAATTCCAGCCGACAAAGATGGCGTCAGAATTGCTGAGATGGACGAGCAAAAATACCGGCGTTTTCTCTGGGCCCACCAACCGATCACCGATTTCTGGCGGGTCGGGCGCGGTTACGCCAAACGCCTGGCTAAACTCGGCTTACATACGATGGGCGATATTGCCCGCTGCTCCTTGGGGACCCTCTCCGACCCCCAGAACGAGGAGACCCTCTACCGGGAGTTCGGGAAAAACGCTGAACTGTTGATTGACCACGCCTGGGGATACGAGTCGGCGACCATCGACGACATCAAGCACTACCACTCCGACGACCATGGTCTCTACTCCAGCATCGTCCTTCCCTGTCCCTACACCTTTCAGGAAGGGCGGATCGTCGTCCAGGAGATGACCAACATGCTCTGTCTCCAGATGGTCAAGCGAGACCTGGTGGCTGATGAGTTTTCACTGACTGTTAACTACGACGCCCAGAACCTGCAGCCGGGTCATGACTACCACGGCGCCATCACTAAGGACTTCTACGACCGTGACGTTCCCCATCCCGACCACCAGAAGATCAGTTTTAAGATCCCGACCGCCTCACCGACCGAACTGATTGCGCATTTTCTCGCCGCTTACGACCAGTCCTTCCACCACCAGCTCACCATCCGCCGGGTCACCGTCACCGCTAACCACCTGGTTAACCGTTACAAGGCTCAGGAGCGAACGTATACTGAGCAACTCGACCTCTTCAGTGATCCAGAGCAGGCTGTTCAAACTGCTAAAAAGCAGCAGGCCCAGCGTGATCAGGACTATAAGCTGCAGAAGTTGATTCTGAAGATGCAGCAGGATTTTGGTAAGAATGCCATTATCCGGGCCGCGGATCTCAAGGACGGCGCCGTTGCCAAGAAGCGCAACAAGGAGATTGGAGGGCACCAAGCATGATCGATAAGAAACAGTGGCAGGCCGAGCAGGCCCAGTTCAATGACACCAGTCGCTACAATGACATTATGGATATGCCACGCCATGTCTCACACGCCCACCTACCGATGACCGGGCGGGACCGGGCCGGCCAGTTTGCCCCGTTTGCGGCCCTCACTGGGTACCATGAATTGCTCGACAAAATTGCCCAACAATATGCCAACAAGAAGTATCCGACCGGGGAAGAAGAACAGGTGATCTTTGACTTCTTCCACCAGCTACCAATAGATGAGGAGGTAGTGCTGACGCTCACCTACTTCAACGGGGAGAGCGGCTACTATGACCACTACCAGGGCTCGCTGGACCACGTGAACTGGCCTCAGCAAGTCGCCTATTTTGTGAATGGTCTCCACATCCCCCTGCGTAATATCCGCACTGTCACCAGAAAGGAGAACCCTCATGGCAAAAAGCAGCGAGATTCAGGCACTGATCAGGAAGGGTAACCAAACCATCGCCGATTTCCAGCAACATTCGTCGGGACGGTTGAACCTCTGGACGTCGATCGTCGAAATCAGTCAGAACTACGTGATTACCGTTGAGGCCCAGAAGCGGGTTGGGACAGGAATCACCACCGCCATCATCTGCCACCTTCCCTTTGGCCAGTACACCGATGATAATTATCTGACGGTCTTGATGGGCCTGCAGCAGCAGTGGGACATCCCGATCCTCTGCCACGCCTTCTCCCGACGACGGTTGGCTAACTTACGCCACCAATACGGTAGCCGGATCATCCGCGACGATATTGTCCGTCGGTACAAGTAAAATATCATGAAACCAAAAAAGAGGGACTGTGACATAAGTTCTTCCACATAAATCAAAAGTGAACAGCGCGGTACACAAATGAGGTCCAAAGCCCGGCAAAAGCCGAACTCTGGACCTCTATTTGTGCTCGCGGGGGCTCGAAAACTAAGTCGTAAACGACTTCTGTCTCGCTCCCTCTTTTCGTATTTAATTACGTTTTATTAAGCTTCCTTTACCACGAACAGACGACTGCTAAAGTCGGATGGATCCTTCTCCGGCTTGGTCCGGTCCATGATCCGCGGAACAAAGTAACCAACGTTCATCAACTCAGCGCCGGAGAACTTCTCCTGACCGTTGTTAACCGTGTAGGTCTTCTCAGGGTCAAGGCCGGCGAAGTAGACCCGGATGTAGGCTGGGTTAGCGCCGTTGAGGATCTGGAAGCGGGCAGCGATGGCCGCACTCTTATCATCATTGACTACCTGCCAACCGTAGACGTTGTCATTGTCGGTGTCCGGGTTCTCCAACCGGTAGAACTTACCGAACTGGAAGAGGTGCCGGTACTGCTTGTAGAAGGCCACCTGCTTCTTGATCGTTGCCAACTGGTCTTCTGGCAGCTTGGTGATGTCTAATTCATAACCAAAGTCACCGAAGTAAGCCACGGCAGCCCGGGTATCGATGGAAGTCAACCGGCCAACCTGGTCATTTGGAACGGCTGAAACGTGAGCCCCCCACATTGACTGTGCATAACCATAAGAGGTCCCGTCCTGAATCTTAATCCGCTCAACGGCATCGGTATCATCACTGCACCATGCCTGCGGAGCGTAGTACATCATTCCGAGGTCGAAACGACCACCACCAGAGGCACAGGATTCAAATAAGACATTTGGAAAGGCCTTGGTCAGGCGAGCATACAACTGGTAGACACCAAGAATGTAACGGTGGGCAAACTCCAACTGCCGGTCAGCTGGTAACTGGTTCCCGTACATTTCGGTGATGTTCCGGTTCATGTCCCACTTGATGTAATCTAGCTTGGTCTTCTTGATGATGGCGCTGATGTGGTCAACCAGGTAGTCAATCACTTCACTCCGGCTCATGTCGAGGACAAACTGGTTCCGAGCAGGCGTGCTCTGCCGGCCGGGAGTCGCAATCATCCAGTCTGGGTGGGCCTCATAGAGTTTACTGTCGAGGGAAATCATTTCAGGCTCGAACCAGAGACCAAACTTCATCCCCTTGGCGTGAACCGCGTTGGCAAAGCCGTCGATCCCGTCCGCAAACTTCTTCTCGTCCACGAACCAGTCCCCAAGGCTGGACTTATCGTCGTCACGGTGACCAAACCAGCCGTCATCCAGGACAAACATCTCAATGCCCAGTTCATGGGCCTTGTCAACGATTGGCATCAGCTTTTGCTCGTTGAAGTCCATGAAGGTGGCTTCCCAGTTATTGATCAGAACAGGCCGTTCCTCATGGGCAAAGTGCGGGTTGATCAGGTGATCTTGGTAGAAGTCCCCGAGCTGTTGGCTCAGCTGGTTCAGACCATCCGTAGTGTAGGACATCACTGCTTCTGGCGTCTGGAAGCTTTCGCCGTCATCCAGGTGCCATGCGAACTCATCGGGGTTGATCCCGACAAGGACCCGGGTGGTATCGAACTGGTCAACCTCGACGGAATCCAGGAAGTTGCCGGAGTAGATCAGGTTGAAGCCGATTGCGCTCCCCTGGTTGTTATCGGTGTGGGGCCGGGCCAGGATAAAGAATGGGTTCTGCTGATGGCTGGAGGCATCCCGCAGACTGCTGATACTCTGGACACCTGAACGCAGGTGAGTCCGGATGAGGTGCCGTTCCCGGGCCCAGGAACCGGAGAACTGGAGCATGTCGTAGTCACTGTCGGGCAGGTCGAGTTGGGTACTCAGGGCCCGGTTAAGGGTAATCGGTTCACCATGGTTCGTGTAGGTGGCGCTCCGGACAATCACGTCTTCCTTCTCAAAGACCGTGTAGTGCAGTTCCAGGAGGACGTTTGCCAGCTCATCCTTGAATTCCACCGTCAGGGTCTGGGCATCGTCACTCTGATCATCAAAACTGGATGGCAGGTCAGCCAGCCGCTGCTTGCCGTCCGTAATCTGGTAGCCCTGGTAGGTAAATTCTGAGGTCCGCGAGCCATTCAGGTAGGTGATCTGGTAGGCGGGGTAGCGGTAGTCACCCTTGCCCAGACCAGCATATTCCTGCTTAATCAGTTCCAGCTGGAAGTCACTCTGCTCAACAGTCAGGGTGTTCGTACAATCGTGCTCCTCCCGGCTGGCCAGGTTTACATAGTCGTCCTTAACCGGAATCCGTGGTCCGTAGTAGAGCTGACCGGCATTACCATTTTCTAAGATCTTAAAGATGTAGCTGGTCTTGGCCGTTTGCAGGTGGAAAAGCTTTTGTTCTTTGTTGACATGAATACTCATTGATTGTCCCCCTTAGATAAACAAAGAGACGCCCTCAAGCGCCTCAAAATGGAAATAACTATTCTGAATGGATCGGCGCCAACCATTCACTAATGCCTTAGTCTGGTTGGGTGAACTTAAATTCTGGGAACCAAATCTTGATTTCCCGGGCGGCACTAGCTGGTTCATCAGAAGTGTGGACAATGTTCCGCAGGTTGCCGTCTGGCCATTCACGACCGTAGTCACCACGGATTGTTCCCCATTCAGCTTCAACTGGGTTGGTAGCCCCGGCCATGTTGTGGATAGCCTTAATAACATTGGTTCCAGAAACCACGA
>CAMFOZ010000034.1 GCA_945971245.1 uncultured Lactobacillus sp. | reverse complement strand
ATCAGCCTCGGTCTCGTGGGCTCGGAGATGTGTATAAGAGACAGAATAATGATATTATATATTTGTACAAAGAAATAAGGCAACTCGATTGTAAAGGGGATAATCATTATGAAGAAAATCATTAATGGTAAGTTGTACAACACCGATACAGCTAAAAAGATTGCTGAATGGTCTACGGACCTTCCATTGAACGACAATGCTTATTACACCGAAACACTTTATCGTAAGCGTACTGGCGAATATTTCACGTATGGTGAAGGTGGCCCAGCAAGTAAGTACGCAGAATCCTATATGGGATCATGGATCGGTGGAGATGCGTTTACCCCATTGACGCCAGAACAAGCCGAACAAGAAGCAAGTGAGCACCTGGATGCCGAGGAATACGAAAAAATCTTTGGCCCAGTTAATGAAGGGGAACAGCTCAAAGATATCCACGTTCAAGTCAGCGAAAAGCAGTATGCCGAACTGAAAGAGAAAGCATCTGAAAATGGTGTGTCTATGCGTGAGGTTGTTAACCAAGCACTTAATGCATTCCTGGAGTAGATGCTTATGACACGTGAAGAGATTGCAAAACAGAGTTTAAAGCCATATGAGGGCTTGGGCCGAGTAATCAAATTACAGGATCTATACTTCGACGTAGATAACTACAAAGAGGGCACCATCATCACATTGAAGAAAGCTACTAGCTTTGCTGGGCAGAATGCTGATGAAGAGTTTAATCCGGAAACTAGTGTTGATGGTGAAACTATCACTGTTGTGTTTAATTGCGATGATACTGTTGTGGCTCATAAAGTTGATTACAGCAATGCTGAAGAAGTTGAAACACTCAGCGCTGTTGAGGGCGAAGATGAATATCTTGTCCCCGCCAGAACTCATTTTGAAGTTAGCTATGTGTCTAATGAAAATGATATTAGGGACATGGGTTACTGCGAGGTTGATATCTACCAACTTGATGAAGATGAGTACAATGAGGATAAAGCGGACGGCGCTAATGAGACATTTGATATTTAAGAGGGCATAGCAGTGCAAGATGAATATGAGCTGGCAAGAGCCTTTATCACAGATCGCCGTAACAATTTAACGGCGACTAGCAAGCTCACTGGAATATCGATTCCTACGTTAAATAGATATCGCGCGAATCCAGATAAGCTGGTTAGAGGATCAAGGGTATCAAAGACTAGCATCCATAAGCTGGCACAATTGCAGTTGGAAAACAATCCAGCTGTTAAATGGAAGAAAGACTTCCAAAAGCCTAAGAAAAAGCGTACGGCTGAAAATCTCGTTGGCAAGAGGTTCGGCTATCTAACCGTGATTGGTAAAGCAGGCGAGGTTAACAGTCGCGGCCAGGAACAATGGATCTGCCAATGTGACTGTGGCAAGAGGGTTCTTGAACCTCGAGACCCACTAGTGTTCGGTCAGGTGATAAGTTGTGGGCACATTCGTCAGCAAAGGAAGCTCAATGATCGTTTCCCGGCGCACAATAAAACTGGATTACGCAATATCTCAGTTGTTACTCGCAATGGTAAGGAAGTCTATCTGGTCCGTGTTAAATATAACGGTAAGCAACATTCACACTATGCACACTCAATACAGGAGGCACTGAAATCACGTAGAGAGTTACGTGCAAAGTGGTGGCCTAACTACAAGGATAATAATGATGATATGATATAAAAAGCTAGGTTCTTAGTGTGTTTCTAAAACGATATGATATAATGGTAGACGATTGTCAATAGGCAATCGATTTTACCTTATTAAAAAGGGCCTGGGAAACCGGGCTCTTTTTTGTTTAGTGAGGTGTTATGATGCCGGACAGAAATCAGAATTTAATAGGTAAACAATTTGGCCATTTAACCGTGATCGCTAAGTCGAAAAAGCGTGGCAAGCACAACGAATACAAGTGGGTATGTCGTTGCGACTGTGGAAGATTTACCGAAGCGACAACAGCTTTGTTAAACAATGGTGACGTTACTTCGTGTGGGCACGTTCGACTAGAGAAGAGCAAACACAACCTTAGACCCACCAAAGAGCGCCACATGAAGCAGCTCAACGATCGACCAGCGTCAACTAACAAAACAGGTTATCGTAACATTTCAATGACCAAGCGAAATGGTCGTTGGCGTTATCGAGTAGCCATCCAGTATAATCGTAAGCAACACTCACAGTTAACTGACACGCTAGAGGAGGCGCTCGCGGCACGTGAGAAGCTCCGCAAAAAGTGGTGGCCTAACTATAAAGATAACTAAAATTGTTTGGTATAATATAGTAGAAATAAAAAAATAATACGAGCAATTCCTTCTAAAATGCGGCTTGCAATATTGCATCAATATTGCAAAAATATAGCAAAAACCACGGAAAAGTGCGGAACAGCATGGAACCAGGTGGAATTAAAAGGTGCTAGAAACGTTGACATGACGCGGATAAGCCCGTATAATGGGAATTGTAAAAATTAAAAAGTTGTCTTCAAGGCGCGGTGAAATTCCCGACCGGCGGTGCAAGCCCGCAACCCACACCAAGTGGTTGATCCAGTTGAATCCTGGAGCCGACAGTATAGTCTGGTATATAGAAGAGACTTCTACGTACGTTAACCCTAATTAAAGTAGGCGCTGCTGACAGCTATCCGTTGGTAGCGCTTTTTTGATTTGTGGGGCCGACTGAAGGCAATCTCAATGGAGGTTGTTACTATGACAGTATCGCATTTACGTATTCAACGGTTGGTAGGGATTGCCTGCCTAGGGGCGCTCGCCTTTATCTTAATGTTGTTTGAGTTTCCCATTATTCCCATGGCTTCCTACCTTAAGATCGACTTTTCAGATGTCCCCGTTTTAATTGGGGGCTACATCTACGGTCCAGTAGGGGGGATCGTGATTGCCGTGATTAAGTGCCTGATTCATGGTATGATTCGGGGATTCTCGGTCGGCGAACTGATTGGGCTCCTCGGTGACTTTGTCTCATCATTGGCGATGTTGTTGCCATTCTGCCTAATCTGGCGGAGGAAGCCCCAGTGGTCACAAAAGAAACAACTCTTGGTCGGAATAGTTGTGGCAACGGTAGTTTTGACCGTGGTTATGTCCCTGCTGAACTTATGGGTTCTGACACCGCTGTACATGGCGGTCTGGAACTGGAAGTCAACGCTGCCGGTTTCACAGTTAGTAGCCCTCGGTGTTTTGCCATTTAATATTATCAAGGGCCTGTTGGTCACGGGGATCTTTGCCATTGTGGCAACGCAGTTAAAACCCTGGCTAGCAGCACACCGTTACCAATAGGAATGAAAAATAGAGGATCACAGTAAAAGGTAACTTTACTGCGGTCCTCTTTTCACGTATTTAAGGTTTGTCTCCGTCTATACCTAGTGAGAGAATGGGTAATGAGGTTTTGATTATGAATTCATATATACTACGTTTCTTTTCTTATCATCAGCCCCGGCGGATTCGGGTGATTGAGAGTCTGCTGACGAACCGCCTGACGGTATCCAACCTGTTCTGGGGGCAGCAGTATGGGCTCTTACAGTGGCTCGGTGCTGATCGCCAGCTCCAACGGTCAGAATATGACGCGGTGATTAACTCACTGGTAGCTAATCAGCTGCTCACCATTGATGATCATCACCAGGCCCGGTTGACCACTAAGGGAGTTCAGCACCAGGAGGAAGAGCAGCAATACCAGCCCCATTTTTTGGATTGGTACTGGTTGGCGAATACCAACCAACTTGGGCAGCGCCTCCTCTTGGGGATGCAGGTGGTGTCGGAATATGCCTACCACAATGCCAAGTATGCTCCCGTGACGGTGGGCTATGGTCATATGTTGGCGGTGAAGCAGTGGTTCCATCGTGCCGACCGAAAGCAACTGGTGGCGGCGGTCTATCATGATCTGGATCAGTTAACGACGGGACTGGCCAGCGCTGATGAGCGTCTGGCAGCTTTTCTAGTCGATGGGTTAGTTGGCCATAATCTACCGGCGTTGACTAATGATCAACTTGCCACTCACTTGCAGCTTTCCATGGCCGATATGCTGGTTCTCAACCATGACCTCCTTCTGGGGGTGGCGGCCTACTGCCAGCATGTTCCCGGACCTTTGCAGGATCTTCTAGCACCATTGCTTAATGCAGGCCCGCTGTCGAATAGCACGGCCCTAACCCTAAATCTCTATCAACAGGGGGCGACGTTAGAACAGATTGCTG
This sequence comes from uncultured Lactobacillus sp., assembly GCA_945971245.1. Lineage (GTDB taxonomy): Bacteria > Bacillota > Bacilli > Lactobacillales > Lactobacillaceae > Limosilactobacillus. The sequence goes on along the minus strand of CAMFOZ010000034.1, from coordinate 11,014 downwards.
CCCGGCGACGGTTAAAATTAAGTACAGTCCGGGAGCATCTCTTAGAAGTGGCTATCTTGTGTCCAGAACAACTGAACTGGGACCAGTTGCTACCATCTGCTAAGCGAGCGGCATTGGCAAAGCAGTATTCAGATCCGGACGTCACTAGTTGGCACTTTAATCCCGCTGGGCAAGACGCGGGGGATGCCTTTTTTAACTATCGGCTTTTTCAGATTCTGCAGGGGAGGAAAAACCATGACTGATTCGGCTGAAATGTATCGCTTGCTCCACGAGCGCTTTGGTTACCAGCATTTTCGCGATGGTCAACAGGAGACCATTGAATCGCTGCTGGCGGGTCATGACACCCTTGCAGTTTTACCGACCGGGGCTGGTAAATCATTGCTATACCAACTTCCCGCCTATTTAATGCCCGGTGGGGTAGTCATCGTGTCGCCACTGATCTCTTTGATGCAGGATCAGGTTGACCGGCTACGGCAGCAGGGGGAAAAACGGGTAGTAATGCTGAGTAGTCAGCTGCAGGGACCCGCACGCGACCAGGTTTTGCGATCCCTGGCTAGCTTTCGCTTTATCTTTGCCTCACCGGAGATTCTCACTACGCCAGCGGTTCTCACCGCCCTTCGCCGGATTCCGCTGAGCATGATGGTAATCGATGAGGCCCACTGTATTTCCCAATGGGGGCCTGATTTTCGCCCCGAGTACCTGTTATTGCGCCAGGTACGGCAATATATCGGTCAGCCCTGCTTGCTGATGCTAACCGCGACCGCGACGCCGCGGGTGCGCCGGGATATTCTTAATAAACTGGGCCTAGATCGTGACCACGTCCACCAGGTGATCCGTTCGGTTAACCGGCCGAACATCTTTCTGGCTGTGGATCGGGTAACCAATCAGCAAGCCAAGGATGAACGCTTGCTCCAGCTGGTAACCAACTTACCAGGCCCGGGGATCATTTACTTTGCCAGTCGTAAGCTCGCAACTCAGATGGCCGAATGGCTGCGTGAACAGACGGGCTTAGTTGTTGCGCCATATCATGCTGGGATGTCGCCGGTTGACCGGTTCAAGATTCAACAGCAGTTCATGAATAACCAGGTTCATGTCGTCTGTGCGACCAGCGCCTTTGGGATGGGGATTGATAAGGATGATATCCGTTATATTATCCATTACCATTTGCCAACTAACCTGGAGAGCTACATGCAGGAGATTGGCCGGGCCGGCCGTGATGGTCAGCAGAGTGTGGCGATCTTGCTGTATGCGCCAGGGGATGAAGGGCTGCCAAGTCAGTTGACAGCTATCAGCCTTCCTAGTGTGAGCCTCTTGACGCAGGTGAAAAATCGCCAGTTGCGGCCAGAAGTCCTGGGGGATGACCAGGAATTGTTTACCTTTTACCTGGATCACGGTTACCAACCGGCCCAGATCATTTCAGCGTTTAAGCAACGGCGGCAACAGCAGGCCATTAACCTGCAAAAAATGCTGGACTATGCCAGTTTGGCCACGTGCCGGCGGTCATTTCTGCTGGATTATTTTGGTGAGGAGGCGGACGACTTTCCATCGCCATGCTGTGATATCGAACAGCCGGAGTGGATGGGGGAGCTTTCCTTACCCGAGGCTCCTGCTAAACCGAAAAATGATCAGCAAGCAGACTGGCACCAGCGCCTGCGCCGGCTCTTTAACCAGTCAGAACAATGACAATTCGGTGCTAGACAAGATGTAAAGACGTGCGCTACAATCAAAGACGTTAAACTTTATTGTGAAGGAGGGTTTATTTAGTGAGTGAGCATCATGAAGAGACGCGCCAAGAGCGTGATGAATTATGGGATAAGACCTTTGCGGACAACGAAGATCTCGACAGCGATGGCCACTTGTCACGGACGGAACACCGCCGGCAACGGTCACATAATTCAATGGTCACGACGGTCCTGATTGTCCTGATTATTATCCTTGCTGCGGCGCCAGTCATCTACTGGGTCAACAATAAGCAATCGTTCAATCACCCGTTGCGGACAGAGCAACAGGCGTCGTCATCCGTGAGTAGTAAAAAAAAAGCTTCTCAACGGTCCAAAACCTCAGCTAAAAAGCACCACCGCGCCAGCTCGTCTGTAAGCAGTAGTCGGGAATCATCGACTACTTTTAGTACGAGCAGTAGCACTATCTCGAGCAGCCAGACTAGTCAGATGAGTAGTAGTACTAACAGCGGCTCGACGAGTAATGTTCGCCAGGGTTCAATGACCAGTAATGTTCAAGGCCAGCGGTACGTGACGGTTCAGCATGGTGAGAGTGTTTACCGGATTGCCGAGCGTAATGGCATGTCCGCCCAGGAACTTGCCCGGTTGAACAATATGACGATCAGGACACCGATTCATCCTGGTCAGCAATTACGAGTAAAATAGATTTGGAGTGAAGAACAGATATGACAAAGGGGATCCAAGTGGCCATTGACGGGCCAGCCTCAGCGGGAAAGAGTACGGTTGCCAAATTGGTAGCTAAGCGTTTTAACTATGTATACTGTGATACGGGTGCGATGTATCGGGTTGTCACCCTGGCCGCCTTGCGGAAGGGACTGTCAATGGATGACACTGACCAGATTATTCACCTGGCTCAACAAATCAAGATTAGTTTCCAGCCCGGTGATCCTGAACAACGTGTTTTCCTTGATGGCGATGAGGTTACTCAGGATATTCGGCAAGGACAAATTGATAACAACGTTTCTGCAGTTGCAGCGATCCCAGCAGTACGGACGGAGATGACCCGTCAACAAAGAGAGATCGCCCAGGATGGCGGAATCGTGATGGACGGCCGTGACATTGGGACGACCGTTTTGCCTAATGCTCCCGTTAAGATCTTCATGGTAGCAACGGCTCATGAACGGGCCCGTCGGCGTTATGTCGAAAACCAAGCGAAGGGAATTGCGACGGCTTCTCTAGAGGAGCTCCAAAAAGAGATTGAGCTCCGGGATAAGAAGGACTCCACCCGGGCCGTTTCACCATTGACCCAGGCACCCGATGCCGTTCGTTTGGACACCACTAACCTGACAATTGACCAGGTTGTGGACGAGATTAGCAAGATAATCAAAAAAACTCAGGAACAATTACAGTAAACACTGGAAATACTAAACTTTTTTTAGTAGAATAGTTTCTAGAGTTGATTGTTGCAAGGAGGATTTTTTTTAATGGCTGAAAACAATGAAAAGAACAACGATATGTTAAAGGCACTCGATAGCATCGAAACTGTTAAGGTGGGCGATGTTGTCAAGGGTGAAGTTTTGGCAATCGATGACGATCGTCAAGCTATCGTTGGTATTAAAGATGCAGGGGTTGAAGGTGTCGTCCCTGCTAAGGAATTATCAACCAAGCCAGTTGAAGACATCAATGATGCAGTTAAAGTAGGTGACGAATTAGACTTAGTTGTCATCTCCAAGATTGGTAACGATAAGGAAAATGGTAGTTACTTACTTTCTCACCGTCGTCTTGAAGCCCGTAAGGTATGGGATGACATTCAAAAGAAGTTCGATGATGGTGAAACCATCACTGCTAAGGTTACCCAAGCAGTTAAGGGTGGTTTAGTTGTTGATGCTGGAGTACGTGGCTTTGTCCCTGCTTCAATGATCACTGATCACTACGTTGAAGATCTGAACCAATTCAAGGGTCAAGAACTTGAATTCAAGATCATCGAAATCGAACCAAGTGAAAACCGTCTGATCCTTTCCCACAAGGAAATCGTTAAGGCTGAACACGAAAAGGCTGCTGAAAAGATCTTTGCCGAATTACAACCTGGCGACATCGTTGAAGGTAAGGTTGCTCGGATGACTAACTTCGGTGCCTTCATCGACCTCGGTGGTGTTGATGGTCTGGTTCACGTTTCCGAAATTTCTTACGACCACGTTGACAAGCCATCAGATGTTCTGTCTGCTGGTCAAGACGTTAAGGTTAAGGTATTGAGTGTTGACCCTGACCGTGAACGGATCTCACTTTCTATCAAGCAAACTCTTCCTGGACCATGGGATGACATCGAAGAAAAGGCCCCAGCTGGCTCTGTTCTGACTGGTACTGTTAAGCGCCTGACGAGCTTTGGTGCCTTTGTTGAAGTATTCCCTGGTGTTGAAGGTTTGGTTCACATTTCCCAAATCTCACACAAGCACATCGCTACGCCAGCTGATGTACTTAAGCCAGGTCAAGAAGTTAAGGTTAAGGTATTAAACGTCGACCCAGAACGTCAACGTTTAGGCTTATCCATGAAGGCTCTTGAAGAACGTCCAAAGGGTGAAGACAACGACAACCGTCGCGGTGGCCGTCGTCCACGCCGGAACAACAACCGGAACGCCATGAACAACGCCCCAGAAGAAGAAACTGGTTTCTCCATGGGTGATTTGATTGGTGACAAGCTGAAGGACTTACGGAACAACTAATTACGATTAAGTTGCATTCGGGGAGGCTGAGAAGAAAGGTATTTCTTCCCAGCCTTTCTTTTATTCAAATATTAAAGGGGTGAAAATTATGGCAAATCCTGTTGTAGCAGTGGTTGGCCGACCGAACGTCGGTAAGTCAACCCTCTTTAACCGCATTGCGGGTGAACGAATTTCAATTGTTGAGGATACTCCGGGGGTTACTCGTGACCGGATCTACGCTCATGGTGAGTGGTTAGGCAAGCATTTTAACCTGATTGATACCGGGGGGATCGAGCTTTCTGACCAGCCACTTCTGACACAAATTCGGGAGCAGGCGGAAGTCGCGATCAATGAGGCCGATGTTATCATCTTCGTGGTTGATATCGAGAATGGGGTTACCGATGCCGATGAGCAGGTTGCCCGAATTTTGTATCGATCTGACAAGCCAGTAGTTCTGGCTGTTAACAAGGTTGATAATCCGGAACGGCGCAGCGATGTGTATGACTTCTACTCACTGGGACTGGGTGAACCATACCCAGTTTCCAGTGTGCACGGGGTTGGAATGGGGGATCTGCTGGATGCAGTGATCCACCGCTTCCCTGATAATGTTGCTAACGATGAAGATGATAGCATTCACTTCAGCTTCATTGGGCGGCCAAACGTTGGTAAGTCTTCCTTAGTTAATGCGATCCTGGGTCAAAACCGGGTGATCGTCTCTAACGTTGCGGGGACGACCCGTGATGCCATCAACACGAGTTTCACCACGGCGGATGGCCAGGAGTTCACGATGGTTGATACTGCCGGGATCCGGAAGAAAGGGAAGATCTACGAGAATACAGAACGCTACGCCCTAATGCGGGCAATGCGGGCCATCGACGATAGTGACGTGGTCTGCGTAGTTCTCAATGCTGAAGAAGGCATTCGTGAAATCGATAAGCACATTGCTGGTTACGCCCATGAAGCCGGTTGTGGGGTGATCATTGTTGTCAATAAGTGGGACACTTTGAAGGAGAAGGACCACCGGACGATGACTGATTTCACCAACCTGATTCGGCAAGAGTTCCAGTACCTGAGTTACGCACCAATTATCTTTGTCTCTGCCAAGACTAAGCAGCGCCTTAACCAGCTGCCAGGCCTGATTGAGGAAGTTAATGCGCACCATAAGCGGCGGATCCAGTCCTCAGTTCTTAATAATGTTCTGATGGATGCCATCGCCGCCAACCCAACCCCGACCCAGAACGGGAAGCGGCTGCGGATCTACTATGGCACTCAGGTCGCCACAGCACCGCCAACTTTCGTGATTTTCGTCAACGATCCCGAACTGATGCACTTCTCCTACCAGCGTTATCTGGAGAACCAGATCCGGCAGGCGTTTGATTTCAGTGGGACTCCGATCCACCTGATTAAGCGTCAACGTCAGTAAAATAACTGGCTTTTGGAAACCATAAAAAAGGCTTAAAAATTGGTGAAAAGCGCTTGCCAGTAGGGTTTCACTATGCTAACCTTAACAATGAAATGATACGAACTCCTCGTAATTATTTCGTTAATTTTGGACCACTCAAAATTAACATTCATTGATACCATTTCGGTGGTGTCGATTTGTGGGAGGTGAAATCAAATGGCAAACAAAGCAGAATTAGTAAGTAATGTTGCTGCTGCAACTGGCTTAACTAAGAAGGATGCTACGGCTGCTGTTGACGCTGTCTTCAGTTCTATCCAAGCATCTTTGGCTAAGGGTGAAAAGGTTCAACTGATCGGCTTCGGTAACTTCGAAGTTCGTCAACGTGCTGCACGTAAGGGCCGTAACCCACAAACTGGTAAAGAAATCCAAATTCCTGCAAGCAAGGTACCAGCATTCAAGCCTGGTAAAGCTTTGAAGGACGCTGTTAAGTAATTAACAGTCGTATATAAGAAACGAGAAGGCTAGTTTCAGCTAGCCCTCTCGTTTTATTTTTGCGGTGATCTTTGCTATTCTTAAGATAAATATTATTAAATAGGGGAGACCAAATTTGACATATTCAGAACAGATGCTTGATCAATTACAGGCGGGCGAGTTAACCAATGCTAAGCGGACTTTCCGTCAGGCCCTCGACCATGACAGCGATGATATGCTCTTTAGCCTGGCCGAGGAACTGTACGGACTGGGCTTCCTCCGCCAGGCCCGGCGAACCTACCTGACCCTGCTTGATCGCTATCCAGACGAAGATGAGTTACGGACGAACCTGGCCACAATTGCCATTGATGAGGGGCATAACGACGAGGCCCTTTCCTACCTGGCCCAGGTTAAGCCCGATTCACCGGCTTATCTCGAGTCCTTGATGGTGGCGGCTGACCTTTACCAGACCGAGGAGGAGTTCGAGGTTACAGAACAGAAGCTCAAGGAAGCGGAACGCCTGGCCCCCGATGAACCGGCTGTCCAGTTTGCCTTGGCAGAGTTCTATTACTTGATTGGCCGTTTCGATGACGCGATTGATTACTACTTCCGGCTGATTAAGAACGGGTACACCGAATTTGCCAAGGTTGACATCGCTGGTCGGCTGGGGATGTGCTATGCCCAGAGCGGTCAATTCAAGCAGGCCCTGGGTTATCTTAAGCAGGTTAAGCCGGACTACCAGACGAGTGACATTCGCTTCCAGACCGGCCTCACCCAATTGCACCTTGACCAGGTCGATGATGCAATTAAGACCCTGGAGGACCTGATCAAGGATGATGACCAGTACGCCTCCGCCTATCCAGCCCTGGCCCAGGCCTTTTCTAAGCAACGCAACTATCCCCAGGCGCTGCGGACGATTCAGGAAGGGTTGGCGGTTGACCAGTACAACGAGCGGCTGTACTCACAGGCGGCGGAGATTGTCAGTCACCTGGGCAACCACCAGTTGATGGAGAAGTACCTCAAGAAGGCCCATGAACTGGATCCGGATAACTTGACCATTATCCTCCAGTACAGCAACTTCCTCCTTCACCAGCACGATGACCAGGCGAACATTAAGCTGTTGGCTCCGCTGATCAAGGAGGACGAGGTTGATCCCCAGGTCTACTGGAACTTGGCCCGGTCATATCAGCGGACGGAACAGTTTGACCTCGCCGGCAAGTACTTCCGGGCGGCGGCGCCAAGCTACCAGAATGACCCAACCTTCCTGAAGGAATTGATTGACTTTGACCGGGAGATGGGGAATACTCAGGAGCTGTTGGCTGAGCTTCACCGTTACCTGACGCTGGTTCCAACCGATACCGCCATGCAGGACCTGCTGGACGAGTACGAGGAATATTAAAATCAGTATAAAAAAGCTAGTGCTATCGCCATTTGTGGCGGCACTAGCTTTTTATTATTGGAGTTTTAAAAGCAGGCGCTGGTAGTAAAGCAGGGACGCCGGATCGAGTTTCAGCCGGTCCATCAACTCTCCGTCGGCTAAGTCACGATGCTTGGCCAGCTCAGTTAAGACGTAGCTTTGGTGCAGGTACTTGGGGGCAAGGTGGAAGCCTAGATAGTCCTGGTCGCCCCGCAGGTACTTGTGAAGGCCGGCATTGGTGAGCTGGGGGGCATCCGGCTGGTAGCGCTGCTTCAAGAAGAGGTCGGCCGAATTCTGGAGGGCCTGGCGGGGACGAATGAAGTCGTAGTACTGGCGCAAGAATACCTGCTCAACGGGATCGGTGATCTTAAGTTGGTCCAGGACACGGTAAAAGCCGGGTTGCAGGAACTCGCCCACGGTAAAGCCGTGCTTGCTGAGCAGGAGGGTCAAGCGGGTGTAGTAATGGACGTGGTCGTCCTGGAGGATTGTATCTAGCTGCTGGAGCCACTTGGTCGAGATCCGCTGCCGGGGATTGATGGCCTGACCGTGGAGCGTCAGGGTGGGGTAGTCCTTGATTAACTGGTGAGTGAAGAGGTAGCGGAAGTACCGGTTGAGGTGGGAGAGGATCTTGTTATAGGTTCCCATGGTGATTCCCTGCTGGGTCCGCAGCATATCGAAATAGGCCCGGACGTCACTCTCGGTAAGGTTCGCCAGCCGAGGGTCGTGGGCAAAAGCGGAACGATTAGCCATCAGGTAGGTGAAGAAGTTGGTCAAACTGGTATCGTAGGTTTGGACGGTCAGCGGAGCCAGTTTCTTCTGGTCACGGAGAAAGGTTTGAAACTGTTTCTGGTACGGATAATTCATGATAATTATGGTCCTCCTTTTCAGTAGTAATTTACTTTAACTATACCACAAAACGAAAATTAGCACAGTAAAAGGTGATTTGTTATAATCAATATCAGACGAAAAGAAGGACTTGATAAGATGATAATTAAAGAGCTTCCGGCGATTTTTACACCGGCCCGACCTGTCCTGCAAAAGATTGAGCAGGCCGGCTTTGAAGCCTACTTTGTCGGTGGGTGTGTGCGCGACACCATCCTGGGGGACCCCATCCACGACATCGATATTGCGACGAGTGCCTATCCCAGTGAGATCAAGGCCATTTTTAAGCGGACCGTTGATACGGGAATCGAGCATGGTACCGTGATGATCCTGGATCATGGGACGGGTTATGAGACGACGACCTTTCGTACTGAGTCAGGGTACCAGGATTACCGTCGTCCGGACAAGGTTACCTTTGTGCGTTCCCTGGCCGAGGACCTCAAGCGGCGCGACTTCACGATTAATGCCCTGGCACTCCGGGAGAATGGGGAGGTAATTGACCTCTTTGACGGCCTGACCGACCTGAAGAAGCACCTGATTCGGGCGGTTGGTGATCCTAACGAGCGTTTCCACGAGGATGCCCTGCGGATGATGCGGGCGGTTCGCTTTGCCAGCAAGCTGGACTTTGTGATTGACCCGGCGACCCTGGATGGTATCAAGCAAAACGCGCCATTACTGGCGAAGATTGCGGTGGAACGGATTCAGGTTGAGTTTGAGAAACTGCTCTTGGGCCAACAACCAGTCAGCGGATTGAAGGACTTTATCGCCACTGGCCTGTACCGGTATTGCCCCGGTTTAGCTGATCAGAAGGATGCCCTGAGCGGATTACTGGTACTGAACAACTGGCAGCTTGAGAATACCCAGCAAGCTTGGGCCATGCTTTGCGTTCAGCTGGGGCTTACGGGTCAGCAGATTGGTCGTTTCCTTAAAAAGTGGAAGACCTCCAATGACCTGATCAAGCAAGTCAAGAAGATTGTGCCCCTGGTTGCCGGTTTGCGTGCGGATAACTTGACGGCCATGGACCTATTTGAAGGCGGCTGGACTGCGGTTCACGATGCCAACCAGGTTGCAAAGCTGTATGGCTGGGCGAAGGATGACCAGGATATCAAGAATCAATACCAGGCGCTGCCAATCAAGAGCAATAAGGAACTGGCGGTTGACGGTCGGACTCTGATTAGTGCTGGCCAGATCAAACCAGGGCCCCTGCTCGGAAAGATCTTGAATGATTTGACAAGTGCGGTGGTGCAAGGCCAGTTGACTAACGACCGAGAAACCTTGCTTGCGGCCGCAAAGAAACTTGCAGAGGAAAAGGGGTAAAAAATGCAAACAATGCGTGCAGAGGGACTAACCAGTACCTATGGTGAGAAGACCCTCTTTAAGGATGTTAATTTTATTATTAATGAAAATGACCGGATCGGCCTGATCGGGGTCAACGGGAGCGGAAAGACCAGCCTCCTGAACGTCATTAGCGGTGAGACCAGTCCGGAGAAGGGTACCATTACGAAGCCCAACGACTACACGATCGGCTACCTCAAGCAGCAACCAGAGCTGGACGAGAGCAAGACGATTATGGAGGCAATCTTTGAGGGCCAGCAGCCGGTCTTCAAGACCATTCGGGCGTATGAAGATGCCTTAAAGAAGTTTAGTGACCATCCTGAAGATCCTCAGGCAATCGATCGCTACACTAAGATGCAGGCTAAGATGGACCAGGAAGATGCTTGGGAGGCTGACAGTCAGGTCAAGACGATCCTGACCCAGCTGAAGATTAAGGACACGAGTCAGAAGATTGCGGAACTGTCCGGGGGCCAGCAGAAGCGGGTTGGTCTGGCCCAAGTGCTGATTGAACAGCCGGACCTCCTCCTGCTGGATGAACCAACGAACCACCTGGACCTGGATTCAGTCATCTGGCTCCAGGACTTCCTCAAGAGCTATAAGGGTGCCGTTCTGGTCGTTACCCACGACCGGTACTTCCTGGACCAGGTCACCAACCATATCTGGGAGCTCTCCTTTGGTAATCTTTATCATTACGAGGGGAACTACCAAGACTTTGTGGCTAAGAAGGCCGAACGGGTTGAACTCGCTCAAGAGACCGAGAAGAAGAACCAACAGCTTTACAAGAAGGAGCTGGCCTGGATGCGGACGGGTGCTAAGGCCCGCAGTACGAAGCAGAAGGGACGGATCAATCGTTTCCACGAGTTGGAGGGGAAGGTTGGCAATTTGAAGGTCGACCAGGATATTTCCATCAACCTGGGCTCCCAACGCTTGGGAAAGGACGTTATCAAGTTTGAGAACGCCAACCTTCAACTCGGTGACCACCGGATCCTGAAGGACTTTAACTGGCTTGTTCAGGCCGGTGACCGGATTGGAATCACCGGGGAGAACGGGGCCGGGAAGACCAGCCTACTCAACGTGATCGCCCAGCGGGTGCCCCTGGATAGTGGGGTACTGAAGATTGGTGAGACGG